>NZ_JBHWIV010000013.1:112688-160397 GCF_042731675.1 Kitasatospora sp. NPDC059827
ACGCGGTTTGCGGGTTGTTTGGTGGTTTGGTTTTTTTTTATATCACACACCCGTCGCCGGCCGGGGGGGGGGGGGGGGTGGGGGGGCCCCCCCCCCCCACACCCCCTCGTCGCGCTGTGTGGTCACGCCCGTCGACTATCCCTCGTCGACGTCCGGGTCGGCTGCTTCGTTGGCGCGGTCGATCTCGGCCATGTGCTCCTCCGCCCAGGTCCGCAGGCCCGCGAGCACGGCCTCCAGGGACAGCCCGAGTCCGGTGAGCCGGTAGAACACCCGCGGCGGCACGGTCGGTTCGACCCGACGCGACACCAGCCCGTCGCGGGTCAGGCTCCGCAGTGTCACGGACAGCATCTTCTGCGAGACGCCGGGCATCCGGCGTCTCAACTCCGCGAAGCGCACCTCGTCCGGTGCGGCGTCGGCGAGCGTCTTGATGGTCATGGACGTCCACTTCGTGCCGATGCGGTCCAGCAACTGCCGCGTCGGGCAGAGGGGATCGAACAGGTCGCCGCGTGCCCCGCGACCGGCGGCCCGGGCTCCTCGGGTGGTCACCCGTGGCTCACCACCTTCCCTGAAAGTGCCGTCTAGGAAGCGGTCCGACGGTTACCTATCGTTCCTTGGTAACCAATGGTAACCATCCTGAGGAGCCGTCATGCCCGTCCCCACCGCACACCGACTGCGCCGCATCGCGACGAACGGCGTCCACCTCAACGTCGCGATCGCCGGGGACGGGCCCGCGGTCCTCCTGCTGCACGGCTTCCCGCACACCTGGCGACTCTGGAGCGGCGTCATGGACCGACTCGCCGGCCGGTACCGGGTCATCGCCCCGGACCTGCGGGGCCTCGGCGCCAGCGAACGCGCCGTCGAGGGTTACGACGCCGGCACCCTGGCCGCCGACGCCGAGGGGCTGCTCGACGCACTCGGCGAGCCCTCGGCGGCGGTGGTCGCCATCGACGCGGGGACCGCCCCCGCCGTCCTGCTCGCGCTGCGCCGGCCCGACCTCGTCCGGCGCCTGGTCGCGATGGAGGCACTGCTCGGCCCCCTGCCCGGAGCCGAACACGTCGTCGCGGGCGGTGCCCCGTGGTGGTTCGGCTTCCACGCCGTCCCCGGCCTCGCCGAGACCGTCCTGGCCGGGAACGAGGCCCCGTACATCGACTGGTTCCTCGACGTGGGGACGCTCGGGCGAGGAGTGCCCGACGACATCCGTGCGTCGTTCGTCCGCGCGTACACCGGGAGCGAGGCCCTCCGCTGCGCGTTCTCCTACTACCGGGCCCTGCCCACCAGCGCGCAGCAGATCCGGGACGCCGTCGCGACGGCTCGGCTGACCATGCCCACCATGGCCGTCGGCTCGCACCCCGTCGGCACCGGGCTCGAACGCCAACTCGGCCCCATCGCCGACGACTTGGTCGGCCACCTGCTCCGGGACTGCGGCCACATCATCCCCCTCGACCGCCCCGACGACCTGTACGCGCTCCTCGACCCCTTCCTCTCCGCCGACCTGCCGAACTGACCGGAGCCGAGCCGGAGCGGGTCCGGAGCGGGGCCGGACCACGGTCGGCGGTTCGGGCGTCCGTCCCGCGCCGGTCATCCCGCCGCGCCCGTACGGTCCCCGGCTCAGCGCGAGCAGCACGAACAGCACGACCACCGGCGACCTGTCGGCAGAGTCGCCCGCTCACCGGCACTGACAGCCTCAGCCAGGTCCTCGCCCGGCGCATCGCCCGATGCCTCGCCACCGCAGCCCCGGCCACCACCGAGCAGCGAATGACCACGCCGAAACCGAGCCGCGGAGTGCCCTCGTACGGACCCTCAAGACCCGCGAGCGGATCGAGCGGCTCACCGAGCTGCCTGAGCAATCTCAATCCGGCGTGCGGCGGCTGATGCGCGCCTCCTTGAGCTGCGGATCGCACCGGTTGTCGCGAAGTCTTGACAGTGCGTGATGAGCTGAGAACTCTGGTGCTGTACTCCAGGGACGTGAGGGACACGGCATGCCATGGTTTGACGAGAGCGGACGCCATCAGGGTTTCCCGGCGGCGGTGTTGGCGGACGGCAGCGAGCCTGCGCCGTTGCCGGACGGGCGCACGACCTGGTGGCTCTACAACGGTGCGGACGGCCCGCGGGCCGTCGCGGTGCGGGGCGGTTGCGGCTGTGGTTGGCGGGGGGAGCGACTGCACCTGCTGGACTTCGGTGACGACGACGCGACCGAGGCTGTGGGTGAGGCCACCGGTCCGTTCGCGGACTGGGAATGGCACGTCGACCTGGCCGAGGGCGTGGTGCCGCGCGAGGTCGAGGAACTGGTCGCGGCGTTGGTGGACCAGATCTGCGACCTGGCGGAGAGCAGGCCGTACGCCGCCGCCCGTGCGGCCGCCCGGTTCGAGCGGGCCGCCGGTTCGACCGCCCTGCTGGCCGGCCGTAAGGCCCGTAGCAACCTGATGACCTGGGAGTACATCGGCCGCGCCTTCGGCTGCGGGCCGGCGGAGGCGCTGGAACGGTTCGGCGAGACCTTGGACGACGTCGACCGGGGTGATGAGGGCGAGCTCTGAGGTGCCAGTACCCATGGGCGGCGACTGTCGAATGCGCTGGGCCTGTCATGGGCTGTGCGTATACCAGCCCATACGCGTCGGCTCGGGGCGAAGCGTGATGCTGGTCGCGGCTTCTACCCGGATGGCGGGGTCGGCGAGCGCCTGGGCGAATGCCGTGGCTGTCGCATTGCCGTGAGCGGTGACTGTGGGGGTTCGGCGTTCCGAGCAGCGCACGCCTTCGGTGATCGTCTGGCCGGGGCGGCAGCCGACGAACTCCAGCAGCCAGCCAGCCAGCCATCCGGCGCTGGCGCGGAGTCGGCCGTCGCTGTCCCGGTGGACGGGGCAGCCGAGGCCGGACCAGTGCGTGGCCTGGGCGTCGGCGGAACTCAAGCCCGGCTCGGACGGCACCTGGGACTGTTCGGATCGTTGTCACCCGGGCGCGATACCGAGGTGCGTGGCCCCGCCCCACGGCGGGGCCGGCGCTTCTGCGGCGTTCTCAGGCCGTCACCGTCACCGTGGTGCTCTCGGGGCCGGCGCTGTTGCCCTGGTAGACGGTGTCGCCGCTGTAGACGGCGGTGATGGTGTGGGTGCCGGCGGTGTGGAAGGCGGTGACGGTCCCGGTCGCTGCGCAGTTGCCGAGGGAGAGGAACAGGCGTCCGGTGCCGAGGGTCGTGCCGGTGGTGGTGTCGGTGAACGTGACCGTGCCGGTCGGCCTGGTCGTGGCGCTCGTACTGGCCGGGCAGACGATGTCACTGAGCACGACCGGAGCGCCGACCCGGGTCCGGGAGGGCATCGCGGTCAGGGTCGTCTTCACGGGCTTGCCCGGGGTGGTGTAACTGATGGTGATGCCCGGGGCGGCGCTGGTGGCGGTGGGGCCGGTGCCGCCGACCGGGACGAGCGACGAGCCGCCCCCGCCGCCACCCCCGCCGCCGCTCGGACTGATGAAGGGGTTGATGTTGCCGCCGCCGCCTCCGCCGTAGTAGCCGCCCCCGCCGGCACCGCCGGTCAGGGAGGAGCCCGGGCCGCCTCCGGTGCCGCCGGTACCGAGGGCGCCGGACCCACCGCCGAAGAACCCGCCCCCGCCGGTGCCGCCGGCCCCGCCCTGGGTGGACGTCCCCGCCCCGCCGCCGTTTCCTCCGTTGCAGGTCGCGTTCGTGCCCGGCTGGCCGGCGTCTCCGCCTGCGCTTCCGGTGCACTGGCCGGCCCAGCCGGCTCCGCCGCCGCCCGCGGCCACGATGAGGCGGGAGTCGGTGGTGGTGAGGGGCGTGGTGCCGGGCTGGGTGCGGACGTCGGAGGCGCCGCCGCCGCCTCCGCCGAAGTGGGTGCTGCCACCGCCGTTGAACCCGCCGGTGCACTGCGCGCTACCGGCGCACTGGGCGCCGCCGGTGGCGGTGCCGCCGACTTCGACGTAGAGGGTCTGTCCCCCGGAGAGCCCGGTGAGGGTGCCGGACACCTGGGCGCCCCGGCCGCCGCCGACGCCGTTGTCCTCCACGCCGCCGGCCCCGCCGATCGCCGTGACGTCGACCTGCGTGACACCGCCGGGCACGGAGAACGTCTGCTCGGCGCCGGTGAAGGCGAACGTACAGGTGGTGGTGGGGCCGGACACCGTGCAGGTGCCCTGTGCGTGGGCGGGCGCGGGCAGCACCAGCGGGGCGACGGCCGCGGCACAGAACACGGCGGCCGCCATGGCCGCCACCCGGCTCCGACGCCCGGGCGAACCGGCATGGTGCCCGTGCGTTGAGCTCGGCCGGTCGGCGACCTCCGACAGTGGGAACATCACGATCAACTCCAGAAGACGGAAGAGGGTCTCTCGGCGAGGGATCGCCTTCCGTCACTGTCGATCACACGGGCGGGGGCGCGGTTGCCCACCGAGCTGACACACCGCCGGTTCACACCGGCGGCCCCTGGCCGGGCGTTCGGCAGCACCCGAGTCCAACGGGTCCGGGCGGAGGCGGAGGGCGCTGGCGACGGCGCTTCCTGGGCGGGGCCGGCCGCCGCACCCTCGGGGGTGAGCGAGAGCAGGCCGGGCGACCCGGACGTACTCCCGCCCGCCGACGCCGTTCTGTTCGCTCCCGGAAAGATGAACAGCATCAACAGCCTCGCGCTCGGCGTCACGACCTCCTGGGTCATCGGGTACGCGGCCGAGGCGATCGGAAAGGGAATCCCGCTGACGGTGATGCCGTGCACGAACACAGCGCTCACCGGGCACCCGCAGTTCCCCCGGAGCGTCGCTACGTTGCGTGGAGCCGGCGTGCGGGTGCTGCTCGGTGAAGGAGGGTTCGTCCCGAACGTTCCGGGGCAGGGGCGGCCGGAAGCGTACCCGTGGGAGGCCGCTCTTGTGGCGGTTGAGGAGTCCACCCGGCCGTGACTCCGCGAAGTTCGGAGCGCTGAGCCGCGATTCTGCCGGACCGGGCCGGACGGGTCGCCTGCGGATCGGCCTGGCATACTCAGGCCGTGATGGATCTCGAGGAGTTCTGGGCCCTGATAGGCGAGGCGTGCGCCGAGGTTGACGCGCTGGGACTGGACTTCGACGATCGGCGCGACGCGATCGGGCACGCGTGCGAGGAGCGGCTTGTGAGCCGCACGCCTGCCGAGATCATCCAATTCTCCCTGCGCCAGTGGCAGTTGCGTGACCATGCCTACCGGTACGACCTGTGGGCGGCGGCGTTCCTCATCGAAGGCTGGTGGTCCGACGACGCGTTCATGGACTTCCGCGACGGCCTCGTATCGCTCGGCCGACACTGGTACGAGCGCGCGCTCGCGGATCCGGATTCTCTCGCTGACCATCCGGCGGTGCGGGATGGCGGGGACGTGCTCGTCGGGAACGAGGACTTCGGCCAGGTGGCCCACCGGGCCTACCAACGTCTCACCGGTGAACCGGACGGGCTCAACGAGGCGCTGGAGGCCTCCCCGGAAGCTGGCCCGCTCAGCGTCATAACCGAGCCGGCCGGAGCTCGGTGGGACGTCGCCGACGACGATGAGATGCGCCGCCACCTGCCACGCCTCGCCGAAATCTTTCTGGACTGATACTCCAGCGGCGGATCCTGATCACGCCGGCGGGGCCGGTTGGGTGTGTCGGACAGATTGATTCAGTCCCGCAGCCCCGCAGTCCCGCAGTCCCGTTTCGGCCGTTTCGGGCTTCCTGGCATCCGGTGTCGCGAGTGCTGTGGGTGGGGAGTGCGGCAGTCGGGCCGCCGCACTCCCCACCCGTCGAACGCGCAGGTCAGCGGGTGCGGCCGCGGGGCTTGAGGTGGGTGGTGGGGAGTTCCGGGGCGGGGAGGCGGTCGCCGGGGTAGCCGGTGACGGCGCCGAAGCGGGTGGGGGCGGCGGAGGCCTGCCAGGCCTCGCGGGCGTGGGCGATGTCCTCGTGGGAGCGCCCGATGAAGTTCCACCACATGACGATCTCCTCCTCGAAGGGCTCGCCGCCGATGAGGACGAGGCGGGCCGGGGCGTCGGCGGTGTTGGTGAGGGTCAGGGTGGTGGCGCCGGGGGCGAGGTAGCCGAGGTCGCCCGGGTGGAGGGCGGTGGTGGCGAGGCGGACCTCGCCGTGGTCGACGAGGACGCCGTGCTCGAAGGCCGGGTCGACGGCCAGGGTGACGGTGGCGTGCGGGGCGAGGGTGAGTTCGGCGCCGAGCAGCGGGGTGAAGGTGGGGACGGGGGAGGTGCGCCCGGCCAGGGTGCCGAGGAAGACGCGGACCTCGGCGCCGTCGAGGGCGACGGGTTCGGGGACGTGGTGGTGGAAGTCCCGTGCCGTGTCGCGGTGTTCGTCGGGCAGCACGACCCAGAGCTGGACGCCGTGCAGCACGGTGGTCGCGGGGGTGGAGACCTCGGAGTGGCAGATGCCGTGACCGGAGGTCATCAGGTTGAGCTCGCCCGGGCGGACGAAGGCGTGGACGCCGAGGCTGTCCCGGTGCTCGATCTCGCCGGTGAAGAGCCAGCTGACGGTCTGCAGGCCGGTGTGGGGGTGCGGGGCGACGTCCATGCCGCCGGTGTCGGCGACGTCGTCGGGTCCGTAGTGGTCGACGAAGCACCAGGCGCCGATCAGCCGGCGGGAGCGGTGCGGCAGGGTGCGGCGGACGGTCATCGCGCGCGGTCCGCCGAGCGGGACGTCCCGGGGGGACAGCACCTCGACGTACGGGTCCTGCTGGTCCTGCGGCACGGCGGCGGGGCGCGACTCGGTCTCGGCGGTGCTCACGGCGGTGGTCCCTCCCTGGACGGTGTCGACCGGCGGTGCCGGTCGGACGACGTCGACTACTGGATAGTTCTAGATTCAACTATTATGGCATGGCAGAGTGTCGAACGGCAGCGGGCCAATGATCGCAGTGGGAGTCGAGGAGTCCAGGTGAGTGCTGACATGACGGTGGTTCCGGCGGAGCGGCGGGTGTTCATCGACAAGCAGAGCCCCAAGGCCTACAAGGCGCTGCTCGCCGCCGCCGAGGCGGCCAAGGAGGTCGCGGCCGAGGCCGGGCTGGACCGGCGGCTGGTGGAACTGGTCAACCTGCGGGTCTCCCAGATCAACGGCTGCGCCTACTGCCTGCACGTGCACACCCGGGCCGCCCTGCGCGAGGGCGAGACCACCCAGCGCCTGGGCGTGCTCCCGGCCTGGCGGGACACCGAGCTGTTCACCGCCCGGGAGCGCGCGGCGCTGGCGCTGGCGGAGGCGACCACGAACCCGGCGGACGCGGCCCTCCAGGCGGCCGCGTACGGGCTGGCGCGGGAGGTGTTCACCGAGGAGGAGCTCTCGGCGGCGATCTGGGTGGCGATCACGATCAACTCCTTCAACCGGGTGTCGATCATGAGCAAGCACCCGGTCCGGCCGATGCCGGGGCTCTGACCCCGCCCGGGTCCAGTCCGAGGCAGGGGGCAGGGGCCGGTCGGCTCCTCCGTTCGGCGTAGTGTCTACGTTGGTGGGAGTACGACCGGTTCCTCCCGGTGGGGGATGACGGATCATCACGTCAGCGGCGAGGCTGTGGACTCGGAGGCGGGCGGGGGCCCGCCGTGGACGAGGGGGTCGCATGGCACGTCGTACAGGTTCCTTGACGGTGGTGGCGGCGGCGGTCTGCCTGGCGCTGGCCGGGCCGGTGGTTTCGGCGGGCGCTGCCGAGCCGCCCGCGGCCGTCGCGGCCGAGAATGCCGCGCGGACGGCGAACGCGGCGCGGACGGCGGCGCTGAGGGCGGTGACCGACGCGGGCGCGGCCGCGGCCATCGCCGAGGTCCGCGACGAGAACGGGGTCTGGCGCGCGGGTACGGGCGTCGCCGACCTCGCGACCGGCGCCCCGGTGCGGGTGGACGGCCGGTTCCGCGCCGGGAGCATCACCAAGACCTTCACCGCCACCACCGTGCTGCAACTGGTGGGCGAGGGCCGGCTCGGCCTGGACGACCCGGTCGAGCGCCACCTGCCGGGGCTCGTCCCGAACGGCGGGCGGATCACCGTCCGTCAACTGCTCAACCACAGCTCCGGCCTGTGGGATCCGACCAACGAGCCGGGCGGGCTGTTCCCGCACACCACGGACCCGGGCGAGATCCGGAACTGGCTCGACCAGGGCGGGCTGACCCGCAGCATCACCCCGGCCCAGGTGGTGGCCGCCTCGGTGGCGCACGCGCCCAACTTCCCACCGGGGGCCAGGTTCAGCTACTCCAACGTCAACTACACCCTGCTCGGCATGATCATCGAACGGGCGACCGGCCACAGCTACGCCCAGGAGATCACCGCGCGCATCCTGCGGCCGCTCGGGATGAGCGGGACGTACTTCCCCGGCACGGCCACCGACATCCGGGGCCCGCACGCCCACGGTTACTGGACGCTCGCCGAGGGACCGGCCCCGGAGGACCGAAGCGACCGGGACGTCACGGTGGAGAGCGTCACCTGGGCGAACTCCGCGGGCGAGCTGATATCCACCCTGTCCGACCTGAACCGCTTCCACCGTGCCCTGCTGGGTGGGCGGTTGCTGTCGCCCGAGCTGATGCGGCAGATGACGACCACCATCCCGGCGCAGTCCGGCGACGTGCCCGTGACCCTGTCGTACGGTCTCGGGCTGGCCCGGCTGGAACTGTCCTGCGGGCCGGTGTACGGGCACGACGGCGGGATGCCCGGGTTCGCCTCCCAGCTGTGGAGCAAGGGGGATCGGCAGGTCGCGATGTCCGTGACGTCCAGGGGTGACCAGGCGCAGGCGGTGCAGCAGCTCCTCGCGCAGGGCGGCTTCCTGGAGGAGGCCTTCTGCGGCAAGCACCAGGGCGGGGGTGAGGTCCGGCCGAAGCTCGGCTGAGTCGGATGCGGCTGCCGAGTCGGCCGCTGAGCTCCCTCACCACGGAAGCGGCCCGGGGTCGCCGAAGAGCGCGAAGGGCGCCCATGCGACGGGCTCCGGGAAGCGGCGCCGCACGGCCTGTTGGGCCCGGCGTTCGTTCTCCGGTGTCCTGGTGCCGGAGGAACTCACGCCACTGCCGGACGCCCTCGTCCAGTGCGTCGGCGGTGCCGTGGGTGAAGAGCTGCGGGGGCGACCCCGGGGTGAACACCAGGCTCAGTACGGCGGCTTCGTCGCCCAGCTCCGCCCGGTAGTACTCGACGAGTGCGGTATCGGGCGGGAGGGCGGCGGTCACCGCCTGCCAGGTCGGCAGGGCCGCCGGGGTACCGCCGAGGTCGGTGTCGGTGCCGGGGTTGGGGCCGGGACCGAGGCCAGGGCCAGGGCCGGGGCCAGGGTTGGAACCGGGGCGGGAGAGCCGGTCGGCGAGCAGCATCTCCAGCCGGCCCTGCCGGGCCCGGAGGTCGTGGACGTGTCGGTCTGGGTGCGGCCGGAGGGGCTCGTCGTCGAGCGCCAGGCGCCGCAACTCGTGCCGAACGGTGCGGAGTTCGGTGGCGACGGCCGCGATCCCGGGCTCGGGGCCGTTGGACAGTATCGCGCGGTCGCGGGCCACGGCCTCCGCGACGACGGCCTTGCGCCGCAGGACGGCGTTCGCCAGGAGCTCCAGCAGCTCCGCGCCGGGCTCGAAGCCGGTGGTGGCGAGCAGGACGACGACGAAGGCGTCCAGTCTGCCGAGGAGGGTCCGTGCGTAGGCCAGGCGCTGGACCTCGGAGGAGGCGGCGAAGACCTCGACCAGGTGGGCGTCCTCGATGTCGAACTGCTTCCGCACCAGGGCGGCGGCCTCGCCGAGCCGCCCGGTTTCGAGGCAGAGCATCCCGAGGCTGAACAGTGAGTCGGTCATCGCCACGCGGTTGGGGTCCGCCAGTTCGCGCCGGCGGGCGATCACGGCGCGGTAGAGCTGTTCCGCCTGGTCCCGCTCGTCCAGGGAGTGGTGCACCAGGGCGAGGAGGTCGAAGGTGTTGAGCTGCTCCTCGGTGGCCGTCGCCGGGGCGTGGTGCGCCGCGGCGGCCCGGGCGTACGCCAACGCCCGGGTGAGGCGTCCTTGGTGGCGGCACCGCTGTCCGATGCCGGTCCGCAGCGAACGCAGCAGTTCCGGTGTGGTCTCCGGGTCGTCGGAGGCCGCCGTGAGTGCCGCGTCCAGGTGCTCGTCCGGGACGTCCAGGCCGTACCGTGCGGTCGCGACCAGGGCCACCGCCGTCCTGAGCGGGGACCGGCGGGGGCGGGCCCGGGCCACATCGGCGGCCCGGAGGGCCAGTTCGAGGGCCCGGGCGGCGTTGCCCAGGCGGTCCTCCTCGGAGGCCTGTTCGATCAGCGTCCGGAAGGTGACATCGGGGTCCTCCGGTTCTCCACCAGCCTGCGGGCGGGCGTCGTGCGCGAGTTCGAAGAGCATCCGGCGGCTCGGGGACCGGCCGTCCTCCTGTTCCAGGGCCGCGAAGTTGCGCAACACGGCGGCGGAGGGCGCCACGCCTGCCGCCGCATCCCGCAGGTCCCGGTAGATCGACCGGGCGACGGCGGGGTCGCCGTGGAGCTGGTGGTAGGCGGCGAGGTTGCCGCGCGCCTCGGCGAGGTGTGCGGCGGCCTCGGGGCCGGCCGCCGTGAGGAGTTCGACGGCTTCGGTCAGGACGGCCTCGGCGCGCGGATCGCCGTCGAGGGCCAACAGCTTGCCCAGGTTGGCGAGGGTGATCCCCAGGTCGATGTCCGGCATCCGCGGGTCACACCGTGCCTCTCGACCGCACCGCTCAGGCCCCTCGGCGCCGGAGCTCGACCGCTTCCTCCAGCAGAGCCCTCGCCGCCGCGTCGCACCCCGCCTTGTGCAGGGTGACGGCGAGTTGGTTGAGCGTCCTGGAGAGCTCGGCCGGATTCGAGCCGAGGATCTCCCGGGCGTAGCGTTCCGTGGCCTTCGCGGCCTCCCCCACCTGGCCGGGGCCCTCCGCGCGGCGCAGGGACTCGGTGTAGGCGGCGAGCCAGGGCGGCAGCAGGGTGACCGGTCCGTGCTCCTGGACGTGGTGCACGGCCATGCCGGCGACGGCGAGCGCGTCGGGGTGCGCGCCCGTCTCCTCGGCGATGCCGTGCATCGTGGCGAGGTGGCGCAGGCAGCCCTCGGAGTCCTGCATCCGGTGGCACAACTCCTGGGCCGTGCTGGTGTACTGCCAGGCCTGCTGGTGCCGGGACAGTTGGCGCGCCAGTCCGCCCATCCACTCGTAGCAGGTGGCCTGTCCCACCTCGGGCGGCCGGGACAGGGACTCCCCGCTGGCCAGGAGCCCGGCCAGCAGCGCGAGTGCCTGCTCGTGCCCGCCCTGCCGGGAGAGTTCCCCGCACCGGGCGAGGGTCCGGTCGAGGCTCTGCGACACGGCGACGCCGGGCAGCGGGACGCCCAGGCGCTCGGCGACCGCGAACGAGGCCCGTCCGTACCGCTGCACCGCGGCCGGGTCGTGGCGGAGCTCCGCCGGTACGGTGAACCGGGCGGGGAAGTCGGCGCGCAACCGGTCCCCGTGGAGCCGGCAGAGCCGGTCCAGCAGTGCGGAGTCCCCGGCGCCGACGGCTGCTTCGAGCTCGTACCAGAGGTGAGCGGTCATCTCATGCTCCGACGTCCTCGTAGGTGAGTTCCGCGAACACATGGCTCTCGGCCGTCCTGCTCTCGGCCGTCCCGCTCTCCGCCGTCCTGCTCTCCGCCGGCCCACCGACGGTGCTCCCCGCCGGGCCGCGGCCGCCGAACTCCTTGCGGCCGAACAGCCGGGGGCGCACGCCGGAGACGCGGAACAGCGGCGTGAGGCCGTCCGGGGCGATCACCTTCACGCCGACGCCCTTGGACCCGACGATGCTCAGCCCGGCGGACGCGGAGGCGAGCGGGATCGTCCCCGAGAGCGCCTCCGCGGAGGCGGCGAGGTCGACGCTGGCGCCCTGCTGCTGGGAGACGAGGATCACGGCGGGGCCGGTGGCGACCACTTCGGTGACCACGACCTGGGCGGCCGGCCACCGTCCGGCCGCCGCCAGGTCGAGCACGCGCCGGCCGAGCGCCTCGCGGTCGGCGATCTCGCTGATCCGGCACGACCGCGCCTGGAACACGATGCCGTGCCGGCGGCTGAACGACACCGCGACGCGGGCGAGCGGTCCGCCGTCGACGTCCGTCGAGACGGCGACCTCGGCGGCCGAGCTGTAGTCCAGGTCCACGCCCCGCTCGCGCTCCCGCACCGCGAACCCGATGCCCAGGTCGGCGAGCGAGGTCAGGCGCTCGAACCGGTCCCGGTGCAGGCGGCCGACGTCGCCGAGTTCGAGGTGGGTGTTGGGCAGCCAGCTGGACAGGTAGTCGAACTCCGCGCGGAGCTCCTCCGAGTACTGCTCGTGGATCGCGGGCACGCACCCTCCCCCTGGACGCCGGAAGCGCCGGCAGTCGGCATCGTAGGCCAGTGCCCGGACCGGCGGGGTGCAAACGGGGACTCCCAACTTCTGCGCCCGGCAGCGGCGTTGCGGGAGCAACCGGGTCGACCGGTCGACCGGCCCGGCGTCGCCGGTGGCATCAGGCGGGGCGGCGCTGCTCCGCGAGGTAGTCGTGCACCGGGGTGACGGGGGAGAGGGTCAGGTCGGTGAGGACGTGGCTCGCGGAGACCACCTCCAGCACCGGCAGGTCGGCCAGGGGCGCCATGACGTGGGCGTTGAGCTGGAGGCGGGCGGGCCCGGTCCAGGCCTCCTTGACCGTGAGGTCGGTGATCCGGGTGCGGACCAGGTCGCAGACCCGCAGGCCGCCGGTGTAGTCGGGGACCACCTTGACCGCGAAGGTCGGCACGCCGATCTGGGCGCGAGCCTCCTCCCGGTCCAGCGGCCGCCACTTGTAGGCCATGGTCGCGGTGGCGACCCGCTGGCTGGCGTAGTCCAGGGTGCCGACCAGCGCCCCGGCCTCGGTGAACAGGCGCGGCGAGCCCATCACCTTGGGGTAGGCGCTCAGTTCCCGGCCGGCCGCGGTGGCGGCGAAGTTGTCCAGGTACATCGCGTGCAGGTACTCACCGTGCTCGTCGCCGTGGCGCACGGGGACCACCTGCCCGGCCTCGACGTACGGGCCGTAGCCGTCGACCTCGCCCATCTTCATGATCTCGAAGCGCACCAGCGGCTCGTCGATCTCCAGCGGTTCGGGGACGACCGCGCGCAGGGCCTCCGGGTCGGTCCGGTAGACGACGTTCAGGTACTCGCGGTCGGTGAAGCGGGTGGCGCGCAGCGGGTAGACGGGGGCGGAGAGCGGGGTGGTGGCGTGGCGGACGACCTGGTCGGAACGCATCGGGGGCTCCTCGGGGGCGGGATGTGCGGCGGGATGTGCGGGGCGGGGTTGTGCTGCCCGCGCAAACGGATACCATGTGTATCGGATACACCATGCATCCGATGGTGGCGGTGAGGCAAGCGCGAACCACACGGCGCAGGCCCGGGCCCCTCGGAGCGCAGTACAGCCAAGGAAGTGATCTCGATGTCGTTCACCACCCCCGACCCCACCGGCCGTCCCGTCGCCGTCGTCGGAGCCGGCACCCTCGGGCGCCGCATCGCCCTGATGTTCGCCACCGACGGCGGCGAGGTGCGGATCTACGACCCCTCGGCCGAGCAGCTCGCGGCCGCCGGTGCCTACGTGGCCGAGCAGCTGCCCGCCGTCGCCGCCGGGGTCGGTGCGGGAGGGCCGGGCACCGTCGCCGTCACCGGGGACCTCGCCGAGGCGCTGCGCGGCGCCTGGCTGGTGATCGAGGCGGTTCCGGAGCGCCCCGAGCTCAAGCAGCGGGTCTTCGCCGACCTGGACCGGCACGCCGACCCGGACGCGATCCTGGGCAGCAACTCCTCGTCCTACCCGACCAGCCACTTCGTCGACCGGGTGCGCGAGCCCGAGCGGCTGGTCAACATCCACTTCTACATGCCGCCGACCCAGAACGCGGTGGACGTGATGTCCAGCGGCCGCACCAGCCGGGCCGTCATCGACCTGCTGTTGGCGGAACTGCCCCGGCACGGCGTGTTCCCGTTCGAGGCCCGCCGGGAGAGCACCGGCTTCATCTTCAACCGCATCTGGGCGGCCATCAAGCGCGAGTCGCTCGCCGTGGTCGCCGAGGGCGTGGCCACCGCCGAGGAGGTGGACGCCATGTGGTCCGTCAACACCGGCCTGCGCGGCGGACCGTTCCGCGCGATGGACCAGGTCGGCCTGGACGTGGTCCTGGACATCGAGCAGCACTACGCGGCCGAACGCCCGGGCCTGCCCGACGGACCGCGCACCCTGCTGGCGGAGTACGTCGAGTCCGGCCGACTCGGCGTCAAGGCCGGGCGCGGCTTCTACGAGTACGAGGCCGGGGGCGGGGACCGGGAGGGCGCCGCGGCCGCCTGAGGCCTCTCCGGCGGGGCGGGCGGCCCCGGTCCACCCGTAGACTGGGTCGGGGCCGCCGTCGGCACCGCCGAGCGAAGAACGAGACCCGAGGACCGCAGTTCGTGCCCAAGTCACCCACGAAGCGGCGCCCGCTGACCGTCGCCGCCCTGAACGACAGCGCCCTCGCCCTGTTCACCGAGCACGGCTTCCACGCCACCTCGATCCGCGACATCGTCGCCCGCGCCGGGCTGACCCGGGGTGCCTTCTACTCCAACTACCAGGACAAGGAACAGCTGTTCCTCGCCCTCTACGACCAGCAGATCGACCGGCTGCTCGCCGACCTGCGCAGCGCCTTCACCGCCGCCGCTGCTGACGGCGCCGTTACCGCGGCCGCTGCCGGTACCGCCGTCGCCCAGGACGTGCCGTCCCGGCTGCTGCGCGAACTGGCCGACCGGCGGCGGGTGGACGAGGGCTGGTTCCTGCTCTCGATGGAGTTCACCCTGCACGCCGCCCGGCACCCGGAGGTCGCCCGCAGCCTCGCCGAGCACGAGGCCCGGCTGATCGACGGACTGGTCGAGCTGATCGGGGAGGCCGCCGACCACGCCCCGGAGATCAGCCCGCGCGACCTCGCCCGGTTGCTGGTCATCCTGCACGAGGGCGCCACCGCCATGCGCCTCACCGAGGAGGCCCGCGGCGACCTCGCCGAGTTCCCGGAGGACCTGCTGCACCGCGTCGTCGACGCGCTGTTCCACCCCACGGCTCCCCGGTAGGCCTGTCCGGCCCCGCTCTGCCGAGGCGGACAATGGTGGACGTGACAGACATGACGCTCAACCTCTGGCGGCAGCCGCTCGGCCCGGTGGCCGCCGAGGTGCTCAGCTTGGTGTGGGACCGCAACGACCTGACCGTGCTCATCCTCGCCGAAGGCGCACTCTCCGAACTCCCGCCCGGCATCAGTCGGTTGATGCGGCTGCGCACCCTCGACCTCGGCCACAACCTGTTCACCGAGGTGCCCGCAGAGCTGACCCGGCTCACCTGGCTGCGGGACTTCCTCTACCTGCACGACAATCAGCTGACCGTCCTGCCGGACGACATCGGGAAGCTCACCGAACTCCGCTACCTCAACGTCGGCGAGAACCGGCTCACCGAACTCCCGTTCGCCATCGGCAAGATGACCGAACTGGTCGAACTGCGGGCCCAGCACAACCGGCTCGGCGCCCTGCCCGAGTCCATCGGCGCCCTCGGCGAGTTGCGTGAACTCTGGCTGCGCGGCAATGAGTTGACCGCTCTCCCGGCCTCCTTCGGGCTGCTCTCCGAACTGCGCGAGCTGGAGCTGCGGGAGAACGCCCTTGCCGAGCTGCCCGCCGTCCTGGCCGGGCTGCCGCGGCTGCGCCGGATCGACCTGCGCAGCAACGGGATCACCGGCCTGCCGGACTGGCTCGCCGACCCGGCCGCACTGCCCGCGCTGGAGAAGCTCGACCTGCGGTGGAACGACGTCCAGGTGTCGGACCACGTGCGGGAGGCGCTCGCCGAGCGCGGCTGCGCCCTGCTGATGTGAGCTCTCCCATAAAGATCAACGCCAAGGTCCGGGTGCTGCTACCGTGGAAGGCATGAAGCGCGCTGCACTCGCCACGACGACGCCGGAAAGAGTCCCGGCGCGCTGACTGCTGACCTAGTCCGAAGCCCCGGGGCGAGTGCCCCGGGGCTTCGTCGTTCCCGTCCCCACTCGCCCGCGGATCCCGAGTGGAGACCACCCCCATGAACGACCGCCTCGTGAACGACCGCCCCGCTCGCGCGCACGACCGACCCGCGCACGACCACCGCAAGCTCGGCCGCGAGCTCGACCTCTTCGACACCGACCCGCTGATGGGCTCCGGCCTGCCGTACTGGCTGCCCGACGGCGCCGCGATCCGGCACACCCTGGAGGAGTTCATCCGCGGCCGCGAGCGCCGGGCGGGCTACCGCCACGTCTACTCGCCGGTGCTCGGCAAGCGCGAGCTGTACGAGATCTCCGGCCACTGGGACCACTACCGCGAGGACATGTTCCCACCCATGCAACTCGGCTCGGAGGAGATGGTGCTGCGCCCGAGCCTGTGTCCGCACCATGCGCTGATCTTCCGCTCCCGCCCGCACAGCTACCGGGAACTCCCGCTGCGGATGGCCGAATTGGGCGGGATGTACCGCTCCGAGCTGTCCGGCGTGCTCGGCGGGCTGACCAGGGTCCGGGCGATCCAGCTGAACGACGCGCACGTCTTCTGCACCCCGGAGCAGGCCGCCGACGAGGCCGTCGCCGCCCTGGAGCTGATCCGTGAGGCGCACCGGGCGCTCGGCATCGTGCCGGTCCGCTACCGGCTGTCGCTGCCCGGCGAGGGCGGCAAGTACGTGGCCGACCCGCAGCTGTGGCGGCGGGCCACCGCGCTGCTGACCGACGTACTGGAGCGCTCCGGGGTGCCGTTCGAGGCGGCGGAGGGCGAGGCCGCGTTCTACGGGCCCAAGATCGACGTGCAGATCGCCGACGGCGCCGGGCGCGAGTTCACCCTCTCCACCGTCCAGATCGACTTCCACCAGCCCGAGCGCTTCAACCTGCACTACATCGGCGCGGACGGCGCCAAGCACCGCCCGGTGATGGTGCACCGCAGCGTGATCGGCAGCGTCGAACGGGTGGTCGCCCACCTGATCGAGCTGTACGGCGGGGCGTTCCCGGCCTGGCTGGCACCGGCCCAGGTGGTGCTCCTGCCGATCTCCGACGCCGAGCTGCCGCAGGCCGAGCGGCTGCGGCAGCGCTGCCTGGACCTCGGGCTGCGGGCCGAGGTCGCCGGACCGGAGCACGGCAGCCTGGGCGCCCGGATCCGGGAGGCCCGGCTGGTGCCCTACCAGGCGGTGATCGGCGCCAGGGAGGCCGCGGACGACCGGGTCGCGCTGCGGCTGCGGGACGGCCGCCGGCTGGAGCCGATGGCGGCCGAGGAGGCCTGGGCGCGGATCGGCGGGCTGGTCGCGGACTGCAGCGCCGAGCTGTGGCGGGACGCCCCGGCCGGGTGAACCGGGAGCATACGTACGACTAGTGCGCTGCGCGGTGTGTCGGCGGGGCCGGTGGCGAGGGCCGCCCGTCGAATGGGCGGGCGGCCGAGTCCCCAGCCGCCGCTGTCCCCACCCTTTCGGAGGTAACCGTGTGTAGACCGCACAGACTGCGCAGACCGCGCAGCTTCGTCGCTCCCGCCCTCGCCGCCTGCCTGACCCTCGCCGGGGCGGTGGCCGCCGCCCCGGCGAGCTCGGCCGGGCTCCGCCCGCTGCCCGTCCCCGAGGTCCAGTACTGCGCCGCCGTCCTCGGCCACCTGCCCGGCGCCGACGGCGCGTCGCCGGTGCTCGGCCGGGCCTGCTCGCCGGACTCCCGCGCCGACGCGCTCGCCCTGGCCGACGGCCGGACCCTCACCCGCGGCGCCGACCAGCCGGCCGACCGGACGCTGCTGCTGGAGGAGTTCAAGGACATCGACTACCAGGGCGGCGTCATCTACTCCTTCTACGGTGACGCCGGCGGTTGCGACGGCACCGGATACCACCTGGTCAACTACATCGACGTGGCGCTGAGCGTCTCCTCGATGAAGGGCTACAACAACTGCAACGCCGTCCATCTCTGGTCGACCCTCAGTGTGGAGAAGACCACGGACCTCCCGGCGGCCCAACTGGGCGCCAACTTCAACGACGCGGTCCGTGAACTGCAGGTCTTCCACCGCTGAACGCCGCGGGCGTCGTCGACCGCCGGGAGCGCGTCCCGGCGGTCACGGTCAGTAGGACTGCAGCTCGATCAAGTGGCCCTCGGGGTCGCGCAGGTGGGCGCTGCGCAGGCCGGGACCCCACTCGGGGCGGTCGGTGGCCGGGACGGCGAGGACGCCGCCGTGCCGGAGGCAGAGGGCGAGGGCTTCGTCCACGTCGTCGACCCGGAGGACCAGCATCGCGGTGTCCTGGGTGGGGGTGGCCGGGCGGGCCGGCAGCCCGGTGGTGCCCAGCGTGGCGGACATCGCGGCGCGGTCGAAGAGCACCAGGACGGCCTGCTCGTCGACGTCCCAGTTGGCGTACGGGCCCTCGGGTGTGCCCTTGACCAGGGTGGCGCCGGTGAGAGCGGGGAGGACGGCGCGGTAGAAGCCGAAGGTCTCGGCGAAGCGGGTGACGAGCAGGCGGGGGTAGAGGGCGTCCACGGTCGGGCTCCAGTGGGGATCTGAATCAGTGGGTCGGAACCCACTATAGGGATCGACCCTAGAATGTCGCCATGGCCTCCGAGAACCCCGCCCCGCCCGACGCGCTGCCGCCGACCCTGCTGGGCCTCAGCACCTTCCTGCTCGCCCGGACCGGTCGCACCGCGCGGGCGCGGCTCGCCGGGCAACTGGCCGAACGCGGCCTGCGGCTCTGGGACATGGCCGTGCTGGCGGCCCTCGTCGACTTCGGTCCGCAGGCGCAGCGGGACCTGGTCCGGCGGCTGGGCATCGACCCGAGCGACCTCGCCAAGGTCGCCGACCAGCTCGGCGCGGCCGGGTACGTCGAGCGCAGCCGGGACCAGGCGGACCGCCGGCGGGTCTCGGTGTCGGTCACCGCCGACGGGCGGGCACTGCTCGCCGAGCTGCAGGCACGGGCCCGGGCGGTGCAGGACGAGGTGCTGGCCCCGCTCGACCCGGCGGAGCGCCGGGTGCTGCACGACCTGCTGCTGCGGGTCGAGCAGGGATCGCCGGAGTGGCGCGGCTCCGTGGCGTGAGCTGTCCGAGCGACTCGATCGGGTGGCCTGTCCGGGTGACCCGTCCGGGTGGCCTGCGCTGGTGGCCTGTCCGGGTGGCCCGCCCGAGCGGTACGGCCCCTGGCTGACGGCCTCAGGCGCCGGACAGGCTCCGGGCGGGCACCGCTCCGGGGCGGCGGGCGCCGGCGAACTCGTTCGCCCAGCGCGGGATGTCGAGTACGTGCTCGACCCGGGCGATCAGGGTGCCGGTCCGCTCGGCGTGGATCATCGCGCCGTCGCCCGTGTAGATGCCTACGTGGTGCAGCGGGGCGTCGGGACGGGAGAAGAACAGCAGGTCGCCGGGGCCCAGGGCGTCACGGTCGACCGGGGCGCTGCGGTTGAACTGGGCCACCGTGTAGTGCGCGAGCTCGATGGTGCCGTGGCTGGCGCGGTACCAGCAGTACAGGGACAGCCCGCTGCAGTCGAAGCCGACCGTGCTCTCGCCCATGCACACGCCGTTCAGGTAGCCGTTCTCGCCGTCGCAGAAGCCGAGGCCCGGGCCCAGCCGGTCGCCGCCGCCCCAGGCGTACGGGAGGCCGAGTTGGGCCTCGGCCACCGTGACGACCCGCCGGCCGAGGGCGGCGGCGGGGTCGGTGCCGGCGGGGTCGGTGGGTGCCGGGTCGCTGGGCGCGGGGTCGGTGGGAGCAGTGCGGGCGTCGGACGGCGGTGCGGCGTGGGCGGGTTGGGGCGCTGCGGCGAGGGCCGGGGTGAGGCCGGCGCCGAGGGCGAGGCCGAGCACCCGGCGGCGTCCGACGCCGGACACCCGGTCGTGGTCGGGGGGTTGGGGCTCCATCGGTCGACTCCTCCTGGCTGGGGGTGGCCGGTCGCGGCCGACGGTGGTCGATCGGGGTGCCGGCGTGGGTCGGCACCAGGATCGGTGCCGGAGGGTGTCGTCCGCCATCACCCGCAATGGTGAATCGTGGGCACACGGGCCTTGGTGCGGAAGGGGTTTCGCCCGAAATCGGTTTGACGCCCGTTCGTCCGGGGCCAACGATGAGCGCGAACGTTCGGTCGCGATCCCCTCGGAGGCCCCATGAACAGCGCGGTCAAACTGCTCCGCAACACCCGCCTGACCCAGGCCGTCGACTACGCCTACGCGGCGGTGGTCGATGCCCCGGTCCGCTCGCTCTGGCTCGCCGGGGCCTGTCCGTTGGACGAGGAGGGCCGTACGGTCGCGGTCGGTGACTACGAGGGCCAGGCCCACCAGGTCATGCGCAATCTGATAACCGTGCTGGAGGACGCGGGCGCTGGGCTCACGGACATCGCGCGGACCACCGTGTACGTGGCCTCCGGCAACCAGGCGGACTTGGTGAAGGTGTGGAACGTGTACCGGGAGTACCTGGGGGAGCACGATGCCCCCAGCACACTGCTCGGCGTCTCGGTGCTCGGCTACACGGACCAGCTGGTGGAGGTGGAGGCGGTGGCCGTGCTGCCCTGACGGAACCGGGTGTTCAGGAGGAGCCAGCGGCGAGCAGGGCGTCCAGCTTCCGGTAGCCCTCGGTCACGCCGCGCTCCATTCCGCTGGCCAGGATCGCGTCCCGGGCCACCAGGCTGTCGACCACCGACAGGACGGTGACCCGGGTGCGGCCCTCGCCGACGGGCTCGAAGACGGCGGTGTCCAGCGAGACGCCGTCCGGCACGCCCTCGAAGGTGAAGGTCTGAACGAGTCGGGTGGCCGGCCGGACTTCGTGGAAGGAGCCGTAGAAGGCGGCGACCTCCTGGCCCTCGCGGTGCACGGAGTAGCGGTAGTGGCCGCCGGTGCGGGCCTCCCACTCGTCGATCTTCAGGTCGAGGTCCTCGGGGCCGAGCCACTGCGCGACCAGCGCGGGCTCGATCCAGGCCCGGAAGACCCGCTCCTGCGGGGCGTCGAACTCGCGGACGATCCGGATGGTGGGCAGGGCCGGGTCCGCCTCGATGCGGGTCTCGTGGCCGGTGGTGGAGGTCATGACGGGTCTCCTTCGGTGGGTGCGGTGAGGCGGTCGGTGCGGGAGTGGGTGCCGGTGTCCGGGGTCGCATCCTGGGCCTGGGCGGTGGCGTCGCTGTCGCCCATGGCCGCGAGGACGGCGTCCAGCCGGAGGAAGCGTTCCTCGGCCCGGCGGCGGTAGCGCTCGATCCAGCTCGTCATCAAGTCGAACACCTGCGGCTCCAGGTGGCACGGCCGCCGCTGGGCGTCCCGGCTTCGGCTGACCAGCCCGGCCTCCTCCAGCACCTTGAGGTGCTTGGAGACGGCCTGCATGGACATCGCGTAGGACTCCGCCAACTCGCCGACGGTCGCGTCCCGGACCGAGAGCCGGGCGACGATGTCGCGCCGGGTCGGATCGGCCAGGGCGACGAACGCCCGGGAGAGCTGGTCGACGGCCACGGTGGCACCTCTGTTCTTCCTCAACCGATTGGTTGACAACCACGCTACCCCTGCCCGCCTGCTTGTTCAACCGATTGGTTGTGGAAGTCGCGGAAGCGGAGCTTTGGCAGCTGGTGTCCGGAGGAAGAAACCGTTCATTCGGTTTCTTGGCAGTACGGCGGGGCGGCGGTCGCCCTGTTCGGCTGGTCCATCGGGAGGCGCGACCCTGATCGCCGAGGCGGGAACTGGCGGACCGTTGACGGCAACTGCGCGGGCAGGTGGGGGAAGAGAGAGCGAGTCGGCTGCCGCGTCGGCATCGTCTTGTCGCCCGTAGGGCGCCCGTAGCTAAGATACGGGGTGTTTGGTTTGGTTTTCCCGGAGCTCAGGGCGGGGTGGTTGCGGTGGTACGGCAGGAACGGGCGCTCCGGACGCGCCGGCTGATCCTGGAGGCCGCGGCGTCGGTCTTCGACGAGTTCGGCTACGAGGGCGCGACCATCGGGGAGGTGGTCTCCCGGGCGGGTGTGACGCGCGGTGCGGTGTACTTCCACTTCGCCTCGAAGCGGGACCTCGCGCAGGGAGTCGTCGAGGAGCAGTTCGTCCAGGACGGAGTGCCGGAACGGAGCTGCAAGCTCCAGGAGTTCGTGGACACCGGGATGGTGGTGGCGCACCTGATGCCGCGCGATCCGCTGCTCAGCGCCGGCGCCCGGCTCTCGCTCGGCCAGGACGTGTCCGACGACTTCGGCGGCGGTGCGATCCCGGGCTGGATCAGCCGGATGGAGGCGTTGCTGGTCGCCGCCGGCGATCGGGGCGAACTGCTGCCGCACATCGTCCCGGCCGACACCGCCTGGCTGATCACCGCTGCCTGGACGGGTGTTCAGATCCAGTCGCAGAAGCTGTCCGGCCGGGCCGACTTGGAACTGCGGGTGTCCGGGCTGTTCCAGCACCTGATGCCGAGCGTCGCCGTGCCCGGGGTGCTCGGCTCGTTGCAGATGGGACCGGACCGCGGGGGGCAGGTGGTCGCCGAGGTCGCGGCGGCCCGGGCGGCGGAGGGCGCTGCTGACGGGCCGTCGGCGGGGTCGGAGACGGCGGGGGTCGCGGACGGGGTCGGGGTGGGCTGACCGGCGGGCCTCGCCGTACGGGCGGCAACGGGCCCCGGGGTCAGCTGAGTTGGGTATTGGTGGCGGCGTGAGGCCCAGGGGGCCGGCGCCGCCTTCGGTTTGCCCGGGGGTGGGCGCGGAGGGCGACCACGTGCGGTCGGAGGGCCCCGGTGGCGGGTCGCCCGGTGAATGGTCGGCGCTCGGCTCCGTAAAAAACAGCGCGTACGGTTTTGTATTGACAAACCGCACGTGCTGTTTTTCACTGAGGACGGTTGACCCAGGGGTGTCGACTCGGGGTCGGCTGTGGCGGAGGCGTTGCGGCGGAGGGGCCGTGGCGTTCCGCGTGATGGGGGTGGTCATCGTGGAGATCAGGGTGCTCGGGGCGCTGGACGTCCGGGTGTGCGGGGAGTCGGTGGTGCCGACGGCGCCCAAGCCCCGCCAGGTGCTGGGCTTGCTGGCGGTGCGAGCGGACCAGGTGGTCCCGGCCGGGGTGCTGGCCGAGGAGCTGTGGTCCGGCCGCCCGCCGCGCACGGCGCGCACCACCGTGCAGACCTACGTCCTGCACCTGCGTGACCTGATCGACCGGGCGCTCGCCCGGGCCGGTGCGCCGGCCGGGGTCTCCTGCGCCAAGGACGTCCTGGTGACCTCGCCCGGCGGCTACCGGCTGAACAGCGGCAACGGGGCGCTGGACGTGCGGGAGTTCGAGCGGCTGGCCGGGGCGGGCTACCGGGCGATGGACGAGGGTGACCATCCGCAGGCCGCCCGGACGCTCGGCGAGGCGCTGGCGCTGTGGCGCGGACCGGCCTTCGCGGACGTCCCGGCGGGCTGCCAACTCGCCGTTGAGGCGCAGCGGTTGGAGGAGGCCCGGCTCTGCGCGCTGGACCAGCGGATCGAGGCCGACCTGCGACTGGGCCGGCACCGGGCCCTGCTGGCGGAGCTGACCGTGCTGGTCGACCGCTACCGCACCCACGAGAGCCTGCACGGCCAGTACATGATCGCCCTGCACCGCTCCGGCCGCCGGGGCGAGGCCCTGGCGGCCTACCAGCGCCTGCGCGCCACCCTGGTGAGGGAGTTGGGCATGGAGCCGTCCGCCGGGTTACGGCGGCTCCAGCGGTCCGTCCTGCTGGCCGGCTCGGAGGGGGCGGAGCGCGAACCCGCGCCGGCGGCGCGGTAGCCGGCCCGCGCCCGCCCGCCCGGACGGCTCGGAGCATCCGGTTCGCCCGGAGCAACCGGTTCACTCGGCCGATCGGGTACCCGTGCCCGGGCCCGCCCGCGCCGGACCGGGTCGAATGTCAGTGCGCCTCGCCATGATGGCGGTATGAAGGACGCAGCCACCACGGCCACCCCCGCCACCCCCGCCTCCCCGCAGGCCTACGCCGACGCCGTCGCCACCGCCGTCCGGGCCGCCGGGGCGTACTACGGCGACGGCTCCACCCCGCTCGGGGACGACGAGTACGACGCCCTGGTCCGGGGGATCGAGGCCTACGAGCGCGAGCACCCCGAGCAGGTGCTGCCCGAGTCGCCCACCGGCAAGGTGGCCGGCGGCGCGGTCGTCGGCGACGTCCCGCACAGCACGCCGATGCTCTCGCTCGACAACGTCTTCTCCGCCGAGGAGCTGGAGTCCTGGGCCGCCGGGCTGGAGCGCCGGCTCGGCAGACCGGTCGCCGCCTGGTGCGTCGAGCCCAAGCTGGACGGCCTCGCGGTGGCCGCCCGCTACCGGGCCGGCCGGCTGCACCAGGTGCTCACCCGGGGCGACGGCCTGGCCGGGGAGGACATCACCCACGCCGCCGACGCCGTGCTCGGCCTGCCCGTCCGGCTCAGCGAGCCGCTCGACGTGGAACTGCGCGGCGAGGTGCTGCTCACCCACGAACAGTTCGAACAGGCCAATGCCGTGCGCACCGCCCACGGCGCCACCCCCTTCGCCCACCCGCGCAGCGGCGCCGCCGGCACCCTGCGGGCCAAGGACCGCCCGTACCGGGTCGAGCTCACCTTCTTCGGCTACGACGCCCACGGCCTGCCCGGCCTGGACCACGCCGCGCTGCTCGCCCGGATCGCCGAACTCGGCGCCAACACCGCCGCCACCACCGCGGCCGCGCCCCGCCGCTGCGCCACGCTCGCCGAGGTCGAGCAGCGGATCGAGGAGATCGCCGCGCTGCGCGCCGCACTGCCCTTCGGCATCGACGGCGTCGTGGTCAAGGCGGACGCGGTCGCCGACCAGGAGGAGGCCGGCTCCGGCTCCCGCGCGCCGCGCTGGGCGGTCGCCCGCAAGCTCCAGGCCCAGCACAAGGTCACCCGGCTGCTCGCCGTGGAGTGGAACGTCGGCCGCACCGGGATCATCGCGCCCCGCGCGGTGCTCGAACCGGTGGTGATCGACGGCGTCACCGTCACCTACGCGACCCTGCACAACCCCGCTGACATCGAGCGCCGCGGGCTGATGCTCGGCGACCAGGTGTTCGTCTACCGCGCCGGCGACGTCATCCCGCGCGTCGAGGCGCCGCTGGTGGACGAGCGCACCGGCGCCGAGCAGCCGATCGCCTTTCCCGAGGTCTGCCCGCGCTGCGGGGACGCCATCGACCGCTCGGAGCAGCGCTGGCGCTGCGTGCGTGGCCGCGGCTGCCAGGCCGTCGCCTCGGTGATCTACGCGGCCGGGCGCGACCAGCTCGACATCGAGGGCCTCGGCGGCACCCGGGCCGTCCAGTTGGTTGAATCCGGGCTGGTCGCCGACCTCGCCGACCTCTTCACCCTGACCAAGGAACAACTGCTCACGCTGGAGCGGATGGGCGACACCAGCGCGGACAACCTGCTCGCCGCCATCGAGACCGCCCGCACCCGCCCGCTGAACCGGGTGTTCTGCGCCCTCGGCATCCGCGGCACAGGCCGGACCATGTCGCGTCGGATCGCCGCGCACTTCGGCAGCATGGCCGCGATCCGGGCCGCCGACACGGAGGCGCTGGCGGGCGTGGACGGCATCGGGACCGAGAAGGCGACCGTGATCGTCGCCGAACTCGCCGACGTGGCAGCACTGTTGGACCGACTGGCGGAGCAGGGCGTGGGGACGGCGGTCACCGAGCCGCTGGTCGCGGCGGCTGATCCCGCTGCCAGTGCGGTGGGCGAAGGCGCGGTGACGGAAGGTGCGGTGGCCGGTCCGCTGGCCGGGCAGAGCGTGGTGGTGACCGGGAGCATGACCGGCGTCCTGGCGGAGCTCTCCCGCAACGCGATGAACGAACTGATCGAGCGTGCGGGCGGCAAGGCCTCCTCCTCGGTGTCCAAGCGCACCACCCTGCTGGTCGCGGGGGAGAAGGCGGGTTCCAAGCGGGCCAAGGCGGAGGAGCTCGGGGTGCCGGTCACCACCCCGGAGGACTTCGCCGTCCTGATCGCCGACTTCCTCGGCTGATCGCGCGTCCGGCCGCGCGGCCGACTGTACGGCTGACCGGGAGGCCGGCCGCACTGCCACTCGCGCGTCCGGCCGCGCGGCTCAGTGGCCGGTCGGTGGGCCCGGTCGGTGCGGTAGGGTGGCCGACGCTGTACACGACGAACACGACCGAGAGCCAGGGAGGTGAGACCCATTACCGGTATGTCCGAGCGGGTGCTCCCGGAGCGCGGCCGTGCGGGCGCATCGCGCGCGTAGCGCGGGCGCGCCGACGCGGTGTCGGCCCTGGCGGGAGCCCTGACGGAGTCCTCCGTTCTCCTCCCGTCCTGCCCTAGGGGTCCCTTTGTCGGTCTTCTCCTCCGCCACTCTCCGTTCCTCCGTCGTCTCCCGACTGCGCGCCGCCGGCTGCGTGTTCGCCGAGGACGAGGCCCGGATCCTGCTCACCGCCGCCGCCTCGCCCGCCGAACTGGCCGCCATGGTCCGGGCCCGCGCCCAGGGCCGACCGCTCGAACACGTCGTCGGCTGGGCCGAGTTCGCGGGTCTGCGGATCGCCGTCGACCCCGGCGTGTTCGTCCCGCGCCGCCGCAGCGAGTTCCTGGCTGCCGAGGCCGCCCGACTCGCCGACCCCGGCGCCGTGGTGGTCGACCTGTGCTGCGGCAGCGGCGCCCTCGGCGCCGCCGTGGCGGCCCAGGTCGACCACCCGGTCGAGCTGTACGCCGCCGACCTCGACCCCGCCGCCGTCCGCTGCGCCCGGCGCAACCTGGCCGGGACGGGCGCGCGCGTCTACGAGGGCGACCTCTTCGCGCCCCTGCCCGCGGCACTGCGCGGGCGGGTGGAGGTGCTGATCGCCAACGTCCCGTACGTACCGACCGAGGACGTCGAGCTGTTGCCGCCCGAGGCGCGACTGCACGAGGCCCGGCCCGCGCTGGACGGCGGGGCGGACGGACTGGACGTGCTGCGCCGGGTGGCCGCGGCCGCGCCCGGGTGGCTGGCGGCGGGCGGGGCGCTGCTGTTCGAGACCAGCGAGCGGCAAGCCGCCGGTGCGCTGGAGGTGGCCCGGGCGGCGGGGTTGGCGGCGGAGGTGAGCCGCGAGGAGGAGCTGGACGCCACGGTCGTCACGGCGACCCGGAACTGACCGTCGTCGGTGGGTGGTCGCCTGAGGGTGGTCGGCCCCGGGAGGCGGGTGGTCGTTCGGGGGCGCTCGTCCGAGGGCGGTCAACGGCCCGGCCACCGTTCCCCCGTGACGGTGGCCGGGCCGGGTCGGTCGGTCGACGGTCACCCGGTCATCCGGTCAGATCCGGGCGCCGTACACGTGGTCGACCGGGATGGTGAGCAGTACCCGGCGGTCGGCGACCATGACCTCGCGGTAGTCCGCCCAGTCGGGGTGCTCGCCGGCGGCCCGGCGGTAGTAGTCGACCAGGGCCTCGACCTCGGGACCGTCGGGGTCGAGGCCCGGTCCGGTGAGGGTGGCGGTGCCCTCGGCGGTGGCCCAGGAGCGGCCGTCCGGCGCGGTCACCTCCAGGCTGACCCGCGGGTCCCGGCGCAGGTTCGCGGTCTTCGCGAGCCCCTCCCGGGTGGAGATCAGGAGGACGTTCGCCTCGCGGTCGTAGTACGGCAGCACCGGCGAGAGCTGGGGCCGGCCGTCGGCCTTGATGGTGGCGAGGATGCCGAGGCGGCTCTGCGCGAGGAGGGCGTACGGGTCGTACGGAGGGTGCGTGGTGGTGGTCATGGGAGCATCATCGGGCTTCACATCGGTGTGAAGGGCAGGACCCAGCAGGTGTGTTGTGCCGCTGACGCCTGGTTGGCTCCGAAGGATGAGGATCTGCGGAATCGCCGGTGGCCGCCGCCGTACCGCGGCTAGGGTCGGGAGCCGACAGGGCGTGACGATCCGTCACTGAGTGCTGATCCGAAGCGAGGGAGCACGCGCGATGGCTGCCGACTACCGGCCCAGGGAAGTGCTGGAGTTCTCCGACGACCTGCACCACGAGGACGTCCTCCCGTTGCAGGCCTTCCTGTCGGCCCGTCTCGGCGAGGTGGTCGAGGCCCAGCCCGAGGGCAGCGCCGGCCGTTTCGCGGCCGAGCGCCTCGCCGATGTCACCCTCCGCGACTGCATCCACCTCGGCGACCTCCTCGTCGCCTGGCGCGAAGTGGTGGTCGAGGACCGGATGGACGTGCCCGGGGAGACCCAACGGCTGCGCCAGGACGTGATGGTGTGGTGGGAACGGCTGTGCGGAACGGCCGACGGCTTCCGTGACCACCCCGACCACAGACCCCGGTGGCGGGCGCTGCGGTTCCTGAACCTCGCCCATGCGGAACTGATGGCCGGCCTGACGGACCTGTCGCGGGGCGGGTACGGGGACGGGGCGCACCCGTGAGCTTCTGAACGCCCGAATGCACGAATGCCCGAACGCCGGAATGCCCGAATGCCTGGAACCCCGGCCACCGTACGGGCGGTGGCCGGGGTGTCAGGGCTCAGGCGACGGGCGGGGTCCGGCCGGTGTCGGCCGAGGTGATCACGGCGGTCGCGGCGGAGAGCGCGGCGGCCGTCCGCCGTACGTCCGCCTCCGTGGTGCGCCAGTTGCTGAACGCCGCACGCAGGGCGGGCAGGCCGGCGTAGCGGGTCGGGGTGAGGAAGGCTTCCGCGGAGAGCTCGGAGGCGAGGGCGGCGAGGCGCTCCGGGGTGGGGTCCTCGGCGAGGGTGAAGCAGACCACGTTGAGGCGGACCGGCGCGAGCAGCCGCAGGCCGTCGATCGCCTCGACCGCCGCGCCGAGCCCACGGGCCCCGGCGACATTGCGCTCCACGATCTCGCGGTGGCCGGCCCGGCCGTAGGCGCGCAGCGTGAACCAGGCGGCCAGGGCGCGCAGGCGGTGCGAGTTCTCCGGGGTCAGGTGCACCAGGTCGGGGTGGTCGCCGACCGGGCCGAGGTAGGCGGCGGCGTTCTGGAAGACCCGGGCCTGGAGGTCGCGGCGGCGGGTGAACTGCACGGCGCTGTCGTAGGGCACGTTGAGCCACTTGTGCAGGTCCACGCAGACCGAGTCGGCGAGGTCGAGCCCGGCGACCAGCTCGGCGTGGTGGGGGGAGAGCGCGGCGAAGGCGCCGAAGGCGGCGTCCACGTGCAGCCAGAACGCGTACCGCTCGCGGAGGGCGGCGATCGCCCGCAGGTCGTCGAAGTCGACGGTGTTCACGGTGCCCGCGTTGGCGACCACGACGCACGGGCCGTCGGCCCCGGCCAGGGCCCGCTCCAGGGCGGCCACGTCCACGGCCTCCCGGCCGGGCAGGGTGGGGACGGCGGTCAGCGCGGTGCGGCCGAGGCCCAGGACGGACAGCGCCTTGGCCACGCTGGAGTGTGCACTGCCCGACAGCACCCGGACCCGGCCCAGCGCGGCGACCCCGTCCTCGGCCACGTCGACCCCGAGGCGTTCGCCCAGCCACTCGCGGGCGATCGCCAGTCCGACCGTGTTGGACTGGGTGGCGCCGCTGACGAAGGTGCCGCTGTGCGCGGGAGAGAGCCCGAACAGTTCGCGCAGCCAGCCGACGGTCTCCCGCTCCAGGTGCTGACCGGCCGGGTCGAGCGAGGAGTTGGAGTTCTGGTCGGCGGTGGCGGTCAGCCAGTCGCCCACCAGTGCGGCCGGGGTCGCCCCGCCCGTCACGAACCCGAAGTAGCGCGGCCCGGCGCCGGCCGACAGTCGTGGCTCCCAGCGCTCGCCGAACTCGGCCAGGGCCGCCCGCAGTCCGTCGGCGTCCTCGCGCAGTGGCTCCGACGGCGTCGGTCGGCCGGCCTCCTTAGGGATGACCGGCCGGTCGTCGAGCCCGGTGAGGAAGTCGACGGCCCGCTGCCGGGCCTCCTCCAGCAGGGCGGGCAACTGGTCGAGGTCGGCGGCGAGTTCGCGGTGCATGGGTTCTCCGTTGATCGGTGGTCAGGCCGAGGCTAGTGGCGGACGGAGAGGGTGTCGCGGGCCAATTCCCCGCCGGTGGCCCGGGCGGTCGTGGAGCGGGACCGCCCGGGCCACCGGGGCCACCGGGGCTGGGGGCTGGAGGCTGGAGGCTGGGGGGCGGGCCGTGGGGCCGGGCTCAGGCGGTGGCGGTGTTCTGCGCCTCGCCGGCCCTCGGGTCGGCGGTGGGCCGGTCGGGCGCGGTGGCGGCGATCGGCGGGGCGGGGATCGCGGCGGCGACGGCGGCCGCGAGCAGGGCGACCCCGCAGCCGAGCACCAGCCCGACCCGGAATCCGCCCTCCGAGGGCAGGGCGCGGCCGCCCAGGGTGGTGGTCAGCTGGGACAGCACCACGCCGACGACCGCCGCCGACACCGAGGTGCCCAGCGAGCGCATCAGGGTGTTGAAGCTGTTGGCGGAGGCCGTCGAGGACAGCGGCACCGCGCTCATGATCAGGGCGGGCATCGCGCCGTACGCCAGCCCCACGCCGCCGTTGGAGACGAGGGTGGCGGTCAGCACGCCCCAGGTGGAGCCCATCAGCGGCAGGGCGAGCCCGTAGCCGGCCGCGATCGCGAGCGCGCCGACGACCAGGGTGAACTTGGGACCGCGCGCGGCGGAAAGCCGTCCGCCCAGCGGGGAGACGAGCATCATCATCAGACCGCCCGGCGCCATCCACAGGCCCATCGCCAGCATCGACTGCCCGAGGCCGTAGCCGGTGGCCTTCGGCAGTTGCAGCAACTGGGGCACGATCAGTGCCTGGGCGTACATGCCGAAGCCGACCAGTACGGACGCGGCGTTGGTGAGCAGCACCCGCGGGCGGGCGGTCACCCGCAGGTCGACCAGCGGCGCGGTGACCCGCAGTTCCCAGCGGGCCCAGAGCAGCAGAACGGCCGCGGCGGCGGTGAACAGGCCGAGGGTGCGGGTGCTGCCCCAGCCCCAGTCGCCGCCCTTGGAGACCGGCAGCAGCAGGCAGACCAGGCCGACGCTGAGTCCGACGGCACCGACGAAGTCGAAGCGGGCGGCGCTCGGTTTGGTGGCCGGTGCTGGTGCTGGGGCCTGGGCGGGTGCCGGTGCCGGTGCCGGTACGACCGTCCGGATCATCCCGATGATGACGACGGTCAGGACGGCCGTGCCCCAGAACAGGGCGCGCCAGCTGGCGTAGTCGGCGACGGCGGCGGCGATCGGCAGGCCGAGGCCGCCACCGATCCCCATCGAAGCGCTGACCAGGGCGATCGCGGAGCCGAGCCGCTCGGGCGGCAGGACGTCGCGCAGCAGGCTGATGCCGAGCGGCACCAACCCCATGCCGATGCCCTGGAGGGCGCGTCCGGCGATCATCGGCAGCACGGAGGAGGAGAGCGCGCACAGCACCGAGCCGAGCAGCAGCGGGACGCAGGAGGCGATCAGCATCGCCCGCTTGCCCAGGAGGTCGCCGAGGCGCCCGCTGATCGGGACGAAGACGGCGGCGGAGAGCAGCGTCGCGGTGATCACCCAGGAGGCGTTGGACGGGGTGGTGCGCAGCAGTTGGGGCAGCTCGCTGATCAGCGGGGTGACCAGGGTCTGCATGATCGCGGCGACGGTGCCGGTGAAGGCGAGCGTGGCGACGATCGGACCGGTACGGAGGGTGGGGGCGGGGCCGTCGATGGCGGGCCTCCTGGGCTCGGCGGGTGAATGTGCTCCATGCATGAGATGTGCATCATGCACATCGCACATTGCTGGAGCATACCCCTCTTGTGCGCCGTGCACATCATGTGGGCAGCGCACTCCTCTGGCATACTGATGGTCGCGATCAACGAGGAATCCGCAGGTCGAGCGGGCGATGGAAGGACTTCGACATGACCAGCCCCACGCACCAGGTCGCCCTCGAATTCCTGGTGTTCGCCCGTCACCGCGACCTCGGCCAGGTCGGCAACCGCCCCGAGGGCAGCCAACTCGAGCGCAGCGCGTACATCCTGCTCAGCCGGGTCGAGGCCCAGGGGCCGATGTCCATCGGCCAGCTCAGCGACGCCTTCGGCCTGGACGTCTCCACCCTCAACCGGCAGACCGCCGGGCTCACGGGCGCCGGCCTGCTGGAGCGCATCCCCGACCCCGACGGCGGGATGGCCCGCAAGTTCCGTCTCACCGACGAGGGCCGACGCCGCCTGGACGAGGAACGCGGCGCCCACGTCCGCGCCCTCGACCTGGTGATGTCCGACTGGTCGGACGCCGACATCGCCGGCTTCGCCGACTACCTGCGCCGCTTCAACACCGGCATCGAACGCCTCGACGGACGGCCCTGGCCCCGCCCCTGAGGCCGCACCCCGCAGGGCGGTTCGCCGGGACGGCGGCCGCTGGTACGGCCACGTCGGCGCTGTCGAGTTCCTGACCGCCCGGCTCGCACGCCCAGAGGTACGTTCCAGCGGTAGTGCGGGAACGAACCGTCGGTTCGCGGTCGGCAATAATGCCCTGGTGAAGACCTGGACAGACCGCCTCCCGCAGATACCCTTCCCCTACCACGCGCTGCCGCCGGACGGTCCCTGGCTGACCCAGGAGGAGACGGCGTCCTACCTCGGCATCGGCGAGTACCACCTGAACACGTTGACGTGCGTCACCCACCGGATCGACATGGTCCGCACCACCACCGACAAGAAGTTCGCCTGCACGCGTGCCAGCGTCGAGGCCGAGAAGGAGTGGCGCGACACCGCCAAGCTCTGGCGGAAGATCCTGCGCCTGCTCCGGGACAGCCTCAAGCAGTTCTGAGGACGGCCTCGCCGAGGGCAGGTTCCGCCTGGTCAAGTGATGCCTGGCCGTGCCCGGTTGTGGGCCGTGGACCGTGGGCGGAGTGTGGCGTCGGGGGCGTCAGCGGCGGGGGAGTTCGGCGGTTCGGACGGGGCGGGAGGTGAGGGCGTGGAGGGCGCCGAGGGAGGAGAGGGCGCCGCAGGCGAGGAAGACGGGGGCTGCGCCCCAGGTGCCGATGGCGGCGCCGACCAGGGGGTAGCCGAGTGGGGCGAGGCCGACCATGGTGAGCATGACGACGGAGGTGACCCGGCCGAGGTAGGCGGGGTCGGCGGTGGTCTGGACGAGGGCGGCGTCCAGGGTGCCGAAGATGCCCGCGTTCAGGCCGACGAGTGCGGCGAGCACCGCGGCGGACCACAGGGTGGGGACCAGGCCCATGGCGGCCGCTCCGATGCTGCCCAGCAGCAGGGTGACGGCCATGGTGAGCCCGGCGCGGGGCAGTCGGCCGACGACGGCGAGCAGGGTGGCGCCGACGGTGGCGCCCGCGCCGAAGCAGGCGACTATCAGGCCGTAGCCGGACGGGCCCCAGCCGCGTTCGGCGTTGAGGAGGACCATGCCGACGTTCAGGGTGCCGGTCAGGCCGAGCTCGCAGACGGCTCCGACCAGGACCAGCGGGCCGAGCAGGCGGTGACGACGGATGTAGCGCAACCCGTCGGCGAGGTCCGCGCGGGCGGAGGTGCGGTCGGTGCGGTCGGTGGGGTCGTTGGGGGTGGTGGGTGTGGTGTCGGCCGGGGGAGGGTCGAGGGGGCGGATCCGGACCGAGAGGAGGAGGGGTAGTGAGAGGGCGAACAGGGTTCCTGCCACGGTGAAGGCGGCCGCCGGGCCGCCGAGGCCCATGGCCAGGCCGCCGATCGGCGGGCCGCCGATCTGGCCGAGGCGCATCGCGAGCGACCGCAGTCCGGTGACCCGGGCCAGCTGGTCGGGGCCGGTGATCCGGGGCGGCAGGGCGCCGACGGCGGGTACGAACAGGGCGTCCACGGCGCCGAACACCAGCGCCACCGCGACCAGCAGCCAGAGAGCGGGCGTGGCCAGGGCGATGGCGGCCGCGACGGAGAGGATGAGCAGGCAGCGCAGGGCGTCGCTGCCGAGGATCACCCGGCGGGGATCGAACCGGTCGGCGACCACTCCGCCGCCGAGCATCAGCACCGCCCGGGGCAGCGCCCCCGCAGCCATCACCAGGCCGACCTCGGCGGGCCCCGCGGCCCGCTGGGCGGACCAGCCGAGGGTGAGGAAGTAGACGCTGTCGCCCACCAGGGAGGCGGTGTAGGCGGTGAGCCAGCGCAGGACGTTCGGGTCCCGGTGGGCGGGTGCGGTCCCGGGGTCGGTGGCGGAGCGTATCGGAGGGTTCGTCTCCAGCGTGGCCATGGCGGGGCTCCGAGGGGTCGGGGCGGTCGTGGGACGGCCGGGTCAGGGACGGAACGGGAAGCCGTACACATGGACGGACACGTGTTCGCGCCCCTCGGTGGCGCCGGCCGCGCGTGCGGCCTTGCCCCGCTCCCGCCAGCGTCGGCTGAGCTCCTGCAACTCGTCGCCCAGTTCGGCGAGTTCGGCGGGCGTGAGGTCGAGCAGCCACTCGGCGGTGAAGGCGGCGTCCGTCCACTCCGCGCCCCAGGCGGAGCTCTGGTCCAGGTAGTTGCGGTACTGGGCGGCCCGGCTGTCGACCAGGCTGCGGCTGACGGCGCCGACGGCGGCCGCTCCCTCGGGGGTGCCGGAGAGGTCCGACTCGCGGAAGCTCCAGCCCTCTTCGGAGGAGACCTGCCACCAGCGCTCGCGTCCGTCGCTGCTCTGGGTGGCCGCCTCGGTGACGAAGCCGTGCTCGGCGAGCTTGCGCAGGTGGTAGTTGACCAGGGAGGGCGGATCCGAAAGGAATGTTGCGCGATGAAAACTGCGCAGTGAATATTCCTGATCTTTCCGGAGCGGAGTCTCCTAGGATCTTCGGCATGGCGACGAGACTCGTGCAGATCAACATGAAGGCCCGGGACGATGCGGCGCTCGGCCGGTTCTGGGCGGAGGTGCTCGGCTGGGGCATCGACAGCGAGGCGCCCGGCGTGACCAATCTCGAACCCGTGGGCTTCGCCTATCCCGATCCGGCGGCGGTCTGCATCGACCTCGTCGTCAGCGAGGAGCCGAAGACGGTGAAGAACCGGGTCCACCTCGACCTGGCCACCACCTCGGCCGCCCACCAGGCGGAACTGGTGGCGCGCTTGAAGGGCCTCGGCGCCACGCTCGTGGACGTGGGGCAGGGTGACGCCCCTTGGACGGTCATGGCCGATCCGGAGGGCAACGAGTTCTGCGTCCTGGAGCCCCGCGAGGTGTACCGGGACACCGGGCCGATCGCCGCGGTGGTGGTCGACTGTGCCGACCCGCGAGGAATGGCCGGGTTCTGGGGCGAGGCGATGGACTGGACGGTGCACGAGGTCACCGACGGTTTCGCGTCGATGCGTTCCGCCCGGGGCGTCGGCCCCTACCTGGAGTTCATCCGCACGTCCGATGCCAAGAGCGGGTGGAATCGCGTCCACCTCGACGTCAGCCCCTACCGCGGGGACGACCCGGCGGCGGAGGAGGCCCGGCTGCGCGCCCTGGGTGCCACCGACCCCGGGATCGACCAGTCCGCGATCTCCTGGAGGATCCTGGTCGACCCGGAGGGCAACGAGTTCTGCCTGCTCAGTCCGCGCTGAGGCGGGGTGGGGGTACCTGTCGTACTCGGGCCGGCGGCTGGTGGGAGGCGGCCGGGTGACGGGGCCGGGCGGTGAACGGTTCACCCACGATGGGATTGACGCGAACATGACGTGCGTCGTTGTCGGGCCCGGAACCGCGGTGCCAGGATCGGCGCACTGTCCGTACGAACCAATGGGAGAACCCATGAGGATGCGTACCGCTCTGCCCGTCGCCCTGCTCACCGCGGTCGGCCTGTTCGCCGGCGTCAACACCGCCACGGCGGCGGGCGGCGGCTACCCCGGCTTCCAGTGCTTCAAGACCGCCGACCGCGACGTGTACTGCAGCGACGCCAAGGTCAAGAACCACGCCACGGGCGCCGCCTGGATCGCGTCCTGCCCGGCCGACGTCGTCGCCCACATCAGCGGCAAGCCGTACATCGCGGCCTCGCGCCCCGCCTCGGCCCACAGCTGTTGATCCCCTGTAGGCGCTGACGGGTCCGCCCGGTGGACATCCGCCGGGCGGGCCCGGTCGTCTCCGGGCTCGGTGGCCCCGGGGGCCGGGTCAGCGGGTGAGGGTCGGGACGGCGCCGCCCTCGACGTGGTCGACCCGGACGCCCGGCAGGCCGCGGGACCAGGCGTCACCCACCGCGGCGAGCTCGGCACGGGGGAGCGGGGCGGGGCCGAGGCCGATCGGGAAGTGGGTGCGGCCGTCGCGGGTCCGGTACGGCTGGGGCCAGGCGTGGAGCCCGGTGGCGCCGGCCTCCTCCAGGGCGGTGAGGAGGCTGCGGAGGCGGCCGCGCGCCGGGCCGACGGACTCCTGGTCAGCGGAGACCACGGCCCAGGCGGCGTGGCGGCGGTGCAGCGGGGGCGGGGTGAGCAGGGCGGGCCAGGGGTCGGGGTCGGTGGTGGTGAGTTCCCAGGCGCGGTAGAGCTCCTCGGAGAGCTGGTCCCGGGTGTCCAGTCCCACCTGGGCGGTGCAGCTGCGGACGGGGGCGGAGGGGGTGAGCACGGTCAGCGGACCCCCGGCTGGTCCGGAGCCGGAACCTTGGGTGGTTTCCCCGGTGGCGGGTTCAGCGGTGAGGGTGACGGGTTGGCGCCAGTCCCAGGAGGCCCAGGTCTCGGTGAAGCGCTGGAACAGGTCGTCCTCGGGAGTGTCCGGCAGGTCGAGGACGGTCCGGGCCGCGAGCACCGCCCAGGCCAGCGAGGGCAGTTGACCGAACGGCGCGCCGTCCAGGCCGCGGGTCCGGGCCCAGGACTTGACCTGCCGGGCCAGTCGGACGAACCGCGGCCGTTGCTCGCCGAGCGTGGAGCGGATCGCCTCGGCGTCGGTGACCGCGCTCAGTGCGACGGCCGCAGCCTCGCCCAGTTCGGTGCGCCGGGCGACGGCCTCGGCGGGGTCGAGGGTGCCGGTGAACACCACGACGAGGTCGACGGTCAGCCCGTCCGCCTCCAGTCGCAGCCCCGGCACCCGGGCGCCGCGCACCTCGCGGAGCCGGCGGGCCTGCGGCAGGGCGGTCGCCACCCGGGCCAGCACCTCGGGCAGGTCGGCCGGGCCGGGCAGCGCCGCCACCAGGTCCAGGTCGCCGCCGTCCAGCTGGCAGCCGAGCCGCCGCGAGCCGACCCGGTGGACGACCCCCTCGGGCAGCGCGGCGGTCAGTCGGCGGGCCAACTCGTCCGCGACGGCGGTGCGTTGCGGCGGCTCGGGGTGGAGCGACACCATCGGCTCCGCCGGGAGCACCCGCACCTCGCCCGTTCCCAAGGTGACCACCGCGCGCGGGCGCATCGGCTCCTCGCCGCGGCGGGACAGCACCACCAACTCGCCGACCAGGGCTTCCGTCCCACGCAGCCGGGCGGCGCAGTCGGCGGCGACCCGCTGGGGGTCGTCGCTGCGCCCGAGGCTCAGGTGCGGGGTGTACCCCTCGGCGCGGCCCCGGCAGCGGGGGAACCGGCCTTCGAGGGCGTGCCGCAGTGCCGCCCAGGGCTCGGCCGCGGTGGCGGCCGGGTCCAGCCAGATCGTCGCGTCCTCGCGGTGGCCGAAGGTGTGTACGCCCTCCAGCCGGGCGGTGAAGGGGGCCACCTCGGCGGCGGCCGCGCCGAGCAGCGGCAGCGCGCGGTCGAACGCGGACTCCGGCACGAAGCCGAACAGCAGGTTGACGTGCGGGGGCCAGCGGTGCAGCTGCGGGTCGTAGGCGGTGCGCAGCTCCTGGATGGGCGGCCACAGCTCCTCGGGCGGCAGCCAGGCGACGGCCGTCCGGGGGGTGGGCGCGGCGTCCAGGGAGTCCGGGGAGGCGGCAGCGTCGGGGGCGAGGGCGAGGTCGACGACCAGGCCGTAGTGGTCGGAGGGGTGGAGGCCGTCGGCGGTAGGCCGGTCGCCGAGCAGGGCGGCGGCGGTGGCACCGGCCCGGTCGGCGCGGTACAGGACGCGGTCGATCCGGCCCGGGCGGCCGGTGAGGGAGGAGACGGCGGCGAGTGGGTTGACGGTCGGGTCGAAGGTGGGGGTGTCGTCGCCCCGGCCGTGCACCTGGGTCCAGGCGTCCCGGAGGCCGAGTGCGGCGGCGGGGCCGTCCGGTCCGGAGCGGGCGTCGTTGAAGTCGCCGAGCAGCAGCAGTTCTCCTTCGACACCGGCCAGGCCCTCGGCCAGCCGGGTGAGTTCGGCCTGGCGGCGGGCCGGGCCGTCCGTCGAGTGGTCGCTGCTGAGGTGGACGGCGGCGACGGTCAGCGGCGCGTCGGCGGTCCGGACGGTGACGGCCGTGACGGCCTTGTGCGGGCCCAGCGCGTGCCGGCCGGCCTCCAGGACGGGGAGACGGCTGAGCACCAGCAGGCCGTGCTCGGGCACGTCGCGACCGGAGGGGTCGGTGCCGAGGACGTAGCGCTCACGGACCCAGGGCTCCGCCAGCAGCTGGACGACCAGGGCGGGCTCGACCTCCTGGAGCGCGATGACGTCGGCGTCGGTGGCCGCCAGCTCGGCGAGCAGCAGCGGTCGGCGGCGGGCGGTGGCGATCCGGTCGGCGTCGTAGCGGTCCCACAGGGTGTTCCAGGTGACCACGCGCAGGGTGGCGGTGGCGGTGGCAGCGCTGGTGGCGGGAGTGCTGGCGGCGGGTGTGCCGGTGACGGCGGTCGGGCCGGTTCCGCCCGCGGTGCCGTCTGCGGTGTGGTGGGGCTGCCAGCCGCCGTCCGGCCGCCAGGCGTACGGGGTGGTGGCGGTGAAGAAGGGCGCGGGCAGGTGGCGCGGTTCGGCGCGGTGCCCGGCCTCGGTGGTGTCGAGGTCGTCCACACCGGTGGTGCGGTCCCACACCACCACGCCGTCGGCCTCGACCTGGTACACCCGGTGCCAGGGGATCTCGCCGGATGCCAGGAAGGCCTCCAGCGGGACGCGCGCGATGCGGTCGTCGCGCTGGCGCACGCCCAGGGTGAACCGGGCCGGGTCGAAGCGGGCGTCCCAGCGGATCCGCTGGCAGACCTGTTCGATGGGGCGCATCAGTCCTCCTCGGAGTCGAGCGTGCCCGCCGTGTCCTCCACGGTGCCACCGGGGCCGACGTACCAGGTGCGGTGCGCCTGGCCGGGGTAGGGCGGGTTGAAGCGGTGCAGTTGGGCGGAGAGCACCTCGGGCGGCACCGGGTGCGGGCGGACGGTGTTGCGGCGCAGCAGTTCCTGCTCGCCGACCAGCAGCACCACCTGGGTGACCAGGGCGTCGCGGCGCCGGGCGGTGCCGTGGACGTGGGAGCGCTGCTCGCGGTTGAGCGAGGTGGCGTCCCAGACCACGGTGGCGGCCCGGTCGGCCAGGGCGGAGTCCAGCCGGGCCATGGCGGTGCGCAGCACCTCGGGGTTGTTGCGCTGGTCGGCGCGCGAGCCGCGGGCGGCGCGCAGGTCGTCCAGGCTGATCCGGGCCGAGACGCCGGGGAGGGCGGCCGCGAAGGTGCTCTTGCCGCTGCCGGACGGGCCGCTCAGGTGGACCAGCCGGGGGAAGCGGCCGTCGCGCCAGCGCCAGGTGGCGGCCACCGCCTCCTCGACGGTGCTGATCCGGCCGAGGGCGTAGGCCTCGCGGGCCTGGGCCCAGCAGCGGTCGGCGGCGTCGGGTGCGTCGGCGGCGAGCTCGGCGAGGGCCTCGCGCAGACCTGTGCGCAGCCAGGCCAGCGGGTCGGGGTCGAGCAGTCCGGCGTCCTCGGCGTGCAGGGCCGACCAGGCGACCTGCTCGCGCTCGGCGGGCCCGGGGGCGGTGGCCGCGGCTACCGCGTGCAGCACCCCGAGGTCGGCGGCGCTCGCGAGCCGGACCAGCCCGGCGCGGCGCTCGGCGTCCGGGTACGGCTGTCGGAGGCCGGGGTGCAGTCCGACCAGGTCGGCGACCCGGCGGGCCAGGGGCAGGCCCAGGCGGTCGGCGAGTCGGGGCGCGAGCGACTCCCGGCGGGCGGAGCGCAGCGCGGTGGCCAGCACGCCGGCCAGTCGGGCGTCGCCGGTGCGGCCGAGCTCGTCGAGGCGGGCGGAGACGTCGGCCAGCTCCTCCGACCGGCGGTCGGGGCCGGGTGCGGTCGGGGCTCCGGGCTCGGGCGCAGGAGCGGATGCGGGTGTGGGAGAGGGCACGGACACGGTGTTGAGTTCGGGTAGGTCCAAGGCCTCGGCCAGCAACGGGAGTTCCGGCAGTCGGCCGGACCTGATGTCCCAGAGCGGGGCGTCGGGACCGAGGCCGTTCTCCACCACGGCGGCGTACATCCAGTGGGTGTCGGTCCGTACGTGCTGCGGGCGGACCCACTTGGCGACCCGCACGCCGAACTCGCCCCGGGGGAAGCCCCGGACGGTCCGGACCACGTAGCCCTCCTGACGGTCGAGGTCCAGGCGCAGGGCGCGCAGGGCCCGTTCGTCGAAGCGGCCGCGCCAGAGCACCCGGGGCGTGGGGATGCCGAGGCGGCGCAGGAAACGCACGGTGGCGTCCCAGTCGAGGCACTCGTCCCGGTCCGTCCAGACCGAGAAGCCGTAGAACCAGCTGTCCAGGTCGGTGTACGGGATGGAGTGCCGGGCGAACAGGTTCTCGCCGCAGATCCGCCAGCCGTCCGGGATGCGGGCGCCGACCCGGTTCTGCAGGCCCTTGACCCAGGCGCGGGAGGGGTGGTGAGCGGAGTCCAGCGAGCGGGCGTGCAGCCCGTCGGGGTAGAGGGTGGTGTTCTCGCCGTCCAGCTTCTCGGTGACCACGATCTCCGCCCCGGCCAGGGCGGAGACGTCCCCGGTCCGTACGTCGTCCGCCGCAGCCCCCGGTGACCAGGGGAGATGCGGCGTCCGGGGGTAGTGCACACGCATGCTCGGCTCCCTGAACGTCCTTGATCCGGCGGCCACTGTAGGAGCCGCTGGGACGGGAGGGCCACCGATTAAAGCTGCTGGTGGGGGCTTTGACGGGACTGCTGCCGGGGGTTCGGTCGGGTACGGGGTCGGGAGGGGCCGGTGCGGGTCGGGGATCACCGGTGCGGGTTGGGATCAGTCGATGCGGTGCTCCTGCCAGAAGGGCGTCAGGTCGACGGACGTCGCGGCCTGGGCGGCGGCCTTGAACTCGGCGGTGGTGGAGACGCCGAACCAGTGGGCGTGGACGTAGTCGTGCAGCAGCGCGGACATCGTGTCCGTGCCGATCAGCCGGCGCAGTTCGTGCAGGGCGCAGGAGCCGTGGTCGTAGATGACCGCCTCGTAGCGGTCGGGGTGGGTGTCCCAGTAGCTCATCGGGTTGGTGAGGCGTTCGGCCGGACTACGGAAGGGGGTCGCGGCGGTGCAGCCCTCCTTCGTCCGGCCCATCTCGACGTCCATGGCGTACTCGGCGAAGGACTCGTCCAGCCAGGGTGCGCGGTACTGGTCGTCACCGACGATGCCGTACCACCACTGGTGCGCCAGCTCGTGGATGACGGCGGAGGGGCGGATCCGGTCGAGGACGAAGGCCGGGTACTCCATGCCGCCGAACTCGAAGGCGTCGTCCAGGACGGTGGCGACGTCCCCGTACGGGTAGGGGCCGTAGCGGGCGGAGTGGTCGTCGATGGTCCGCAGGGAGAGGTCCAGCATCGCGCGGGCGTCCTCGGCGGAGACGCTGCTGACCGAGTAGACGGCGACCCGGACGCCGTCGCCGGACCGGCCCTCGATCCGGTGGAACGGCCCGGCGGCCCAGGCGAACTCGCGGACCTGCCGGGCGCCGATCCGGGTGACCGTGCGGCCCGGGCCGCCGGGGGTGTCGACGGCGGTGCCGGTGGCGGGCACTAGGACCTCGGTGGGGTGGTCGAGGGTGACGGCGAAGTCGGAGGCGAGGCCGTAGAACGACTCGCCGAGCTCGCTGTACGGGTCCAGGTGCCAGCCCGATCCGTCGCGGACGGCGAGAACGGGCAGGGCGTTGCCGATGAAGCTGAACGCGCCGTCCCGGCCGAAGCGGTCGAGGCCGTCGGGGACGTCGACGCCGAGGTCGAACTCGACCGTGCCGGAGGCGCCCTGGCGCAGTGGGTGGGCCAACGGGACGCGCAGCGCGGTGCAGTCGACCTCGGCGGTGCCGTCCAGACCGGTCACCCGGACGGACGGGGTCGCGCAGCCGCCGCGGAAGTTGTCCCAGAGGCGCAGGTGGACCTCGTGCAGGGGCTCGGGCGAGGTGTTGGTGAAGACGATCCGCTCGTGGCCGCGCCAGTGCGCGCCGGTGGCGTCGCTGCTCAACTCCACGGTGTAGGCGGGGGCGCTGGGGGTGGGGGTCGGATCGGCGGGGGCGCGGCCGGGTGGCGCGGCGCCCACCGACAGGAGCACGGTGAGGACGGCGAGCAGGGGGAGGAGGCGCCGTGCGGCGGAGGGCGCACCGGGCCGGTCGAGGAGTCGTCGGACGGTGGTGGTGAACCGGGCGGACGTGACCGGTCGGAGGGGTGGGCCGGTGGACTTCATCATGGAGGACCTCGGAAACCTCGGGGACGTCGGGAGCAGGGCCGCAGGCGCGGGTGCCGGAGGGGTGGTCAGCGCGCACGTCGCCGGCCCGACGCGCTGTGCCGGGCGGCCCGCCGGGTGGGCAGCGCGTCGCCGGCACCGAGCCTGAGAACGGCCTCCACCGGCCGGGGGACACGCGGCAACCCTCCGTCGGGGTGATCCGGCCTGGTCAGCGGCGCGTCTGGTCGGCTCCCGAGGACTCGGCCAGCAGCCGCAGCAGAGCGTCGGCGACCTGGGCCGCGCCGGCCGTGCCGACCGCGTTCGTCAACGCCGTCCAGTCCGGGGCGGGTGGAGCCGTGGCAGCCCCGGAGGCCAGCCGTTTGAGCTTCTCGACCAGGCCCTCCCGTACGGCCGCGGCCGTACGGTGGCGGCCGAGGTCGGCGGCGCGGGCGATGCCGCCGTGGATCAGGTCGAGGGCCTTGCCCGCGCCGTGGGCGCGCAGGGCCAGTGCCTCCTCCTCGTCGAACACCTCCGGGGGCCAGCGGAGGCGGACGTCGGCGCCGAGTGCCCGGCTGTGGAAGCGGCCGTTGAAGATCTGGCTGAGGTTCTGCGGCGGCAGGCAGAGCGTGGGGGTGCCGAGGTGCCCGGCCTCCAGCAGGGTGGTCAGCCCGGGGGAGGTGAGCAGGACGTCGCAGTCGGCGAGGCGGTGCAGGAAGTCCTGGTGGCGGAGGGCACCGACGGTGGTCACGGGCGGGTGGGCGCAGGAGTCGACCAGCTGCGCGGCCAGCCAGGCCGGCAGGTTGCCCGCGACGTGCACCTCGGTGACCCCGCTCGCGGTCAGTGCCTCCAGCGCGGCGGGCAGCACGAGCTGGGGATAGCTCGCCCAGTCCGTGAGGTGGGGCGCGCGCAGCCCGCCGAGGTTGAGCAGGGCGCGCCGGGGGTGGGGCGTGGGAGGGCTGCTGCGGGTGGTGCCGCCGTCGGCGATCACGGCGTCCACCCAGCGCAGCCGATGCACGTCGGCCAGCACCCCGGCCCCCTCCGGCGGCAGTTCCACGCACCGCTGGGCGCAGTACACCTCGGCGTCCAGCGGGAGGTCGGGCCGGTCGCCGTCCGTCCAGAGGAACGGCAGGCTGTCCACGAACACCACCGGCACTCCGCAGGCCCGCAACGCCTTCGCCAGCACGCCGTCCAGCACCACCAGTGCCGCCTGCACCTGCTGCGCCCGGACGATCCGGCCCAGCTCCTGGTCGGACCGCTCGTCCGGGAGGTCGAACCAGCGCTCCACCGGCTGTTCGGCGAGCAGCGGTCTGCCCAACCCGGAGGCGAGGCCGATGAATCTCAGCCGCCCGGTGCTGTGGGCCCGGAGGGCGGACAGGACCGCGCTCAACTTCCCCGAACTGCCCCAGCCGAACTCGACCCCGGCCACGGCGACCGTCGTGGTGCCCGCCGTCGTGGTCCCTGCCCTCGTGATCCCCGTCCTCGCCCGCATCCGTGTCAACTCCCCCGCCCGTACCGGATCTTCTGTCGCTCCGCATTCGTACCAGGCGTTCGGAGAAGGGGCGGTTCGACTACCTACGGAAAAGCGAGACCTAACCACCCCGAAAGGTGAAGTTCCCGCTCGGTGCATTGACGGATGGATGGGGGGAGGTGCGGATGGACGAACGGATGGGCAGGCGGGCAGGCGGCCGGCCGGGCGGTGGCTGCGCGACCGGCCGCACTCAGGCCGTGCTCACGCCCTTCCGTGGGGCTGTTCCGGTGGGCGTGACGCGTCGTCATGCGAGGTCCGCGAGTCCCGCTCCGCCGCCTCGGCGAGGCGCTTGATGTGCGCCAGCCGGCGGTCCCAGTCGGCGGCGAGCGAGGCCATCCAACGCGCCGTAGAGTCGAGCGCCGCGGGCCGCACCGTGTAGCGCACCTCGCGCCCGATGCGGTCGCCGCTCACCAGCCCGGCGGCGTCCAGGACGGCGAGGTGCTTGACCACGGCCTGGCGCGAGACGGGAAGGTGTCGGGCGAGCGTCGTCGCGGTGGCCTCGCCCTGCGCGCCGATCAGTTCGAGCAGCCGGCGTCGCGTCGGGTCGGCCAGGGCCGTGAGGACGGTGTCGACCGCCTCGGCGGGGCCGTGGGGTTCGTCGGTCACGTGGCGGGCTGTTCGGCGCGCGTCCTGAGCGCGTCGAGCTCCTGGCGCCAGCCGCCGGTGTTGTCCTCGACCGCCTTGCCGCGCAGTTCCTCGGAGCCGGCCAGTGCCGCGAAGCCGCTCTCGACCACGCGCAGCCGCGTCCTGCCGTCCTCCGGGGTCAGCGTGAACTCCACGAGGGTGCTGTTGTCCTCGCGCAGTTCCTCCCCGGGGAACGCGCTGGCCCAGCGGTAGGCCAGGTAGGTCGGCGGCTCGACCTTCTCCACGCGTACCGGGAAGTCGCCGTACTCCGGGTTCCTGGCCACCAGCTCCTCGCCCTCCCTGGCCACGGTGCCGGGCAGGCTCGCCTTGTCGGCGACCCAGAAGCCGGGCTCGGCCACCAGGGACCAGACCCGCTCCAGGGGCGCCTCGATCAGGGTCTCGCGTTCGATCCGGTCCTCGCTCATGAGGGGGCTCCTTCCATCGCGGACAGTGGATGCAACTCCAGAGTTGCACGTCGCACTGCCGAGTGCAACCCGAGGGTTGCACCTCGCGAGGGCTCGGCGCCGAGGAGCTCGGCCCTCGCCCTGCCGCGGCCGGCTACCGCCCGGGGGTGGCCTCCTCGATGGCCGCGAGCAGGCGGGTGTGGACGGCGGTGGCGGCCGCGCGGGTGGCCGGGTCCTGGTCCTTCAACAACGGGGTGATCAGCTCGGCGGCCGCGGCGAGGACCGGCACGGGCACGGTCGCCTCGCGCAGGTGGAGGAGCTGGGAGGCGGCCCGCTCGCCGGGCGTGGCCTGGGTGCGGGCGTCGGGGATGAGGGCGGTGAGGCCCCGGGGGAGCGGCTGAGTGCTGGTCACCCGCCCCATTCTTCCGTGCCCCGACAGTCGCTGGCCCCCATGGCCGGTCGGCACGGCCGGTCGGCGGCGGCCGCACGGGCCGGCCCCGGTCGCGATAACTCCTCGTCGGGAGAGGCGCTCGATGCCATGCTGTGCGAATGTCTGACGCATCGTATGAAGAGAATGTCGCTCCGATACCCGCCACGGAGGCGGCTCCGCCCGAGCCTGCGCAGGAGCCCCGGCTCCGCCCCTGGAAGGCCCCGGCGGTGTTCGCGGCTGCCGGACTCGTGGTCGGCGCCGGCGCCGTCGGACTGGCCTGGGGCCTGTCCGGGCCCGGGGACGACGAGTCCTTCACGCTGGTGGGCCAGGCGCGGATCAGCACCTCCGACCCCACCAAGTCGGGTACCTGCAACGGCGCCAGGGGCTTGGACGACGTGGACAAGGACGCCCTGGTGACCGTTCGCGACTCGGCGGGCCGGGTGGTGGCGACCGGCGTCCTGGGGCAGGGCGAGTACCACGACTCCGCCTGCCGGTTCCCGATCGTGCTGCCCGACGTGCCGGGCGGTTCGGACTCCTACTCGGTGCAGGTGCTCTGGCACCCGAGGACGAAGGTCACGAACGAAGAGGCGCGAACGGGCGGCCTCGTGATCGATCTCAAGTGATCGGTCTGCACTGATCGGCCCCGAGTGATCGGTCCCAACTGATCGGTCTCGACTGATCGATCCCGAGCAGCGTCCGGGGCGGGCGACGTCAGTCCTCGAACACCCGCCTCAACTTTCCGAGCGCGGACTCGATCTCCGCCATGTCCGCGGCCGAGAGCTTCGCGACGTAGGCGTCGTGGAGCTCCCGCTCGTACCGGAGCACGGCCTGTCGGTAGGCCGCGCCGCGGGCCTCCAGGCAGAGGACGTGGACGCGTCCGTCCTGGGGGCTGCGCTGCCGGGAGAGGTAGCCGTCCTCCTCCAGGCGCGCCAGGTGCTGGCTGACGGCGCCCCTGGACACGCCCAGGCGTTCGGCCAGGTCCTTGGGGGTGATGCCCGGGTCGGCCACGATCCGCCCGAGCACGAGGTGCTGTTGGGCGGTGAGCCCGAAGTCGCCGTAGCGGGGCGCGTGCCGTTCCGAGAGGAGCCACAGGTCCGTGAAGAGCTGCTCGATCCGGGCGCTGCGGGCGTGCAGGTCGGCGCTGTCGGGTCTTTCTCCGGTGTCCATCGGGCCCGTCAGTCCGTAGTGGGCGGCTGCTCGGCGGCGCGGCTGCGCCTCCTGAGCCCCAGGCGGGACCGGACCGCCCGGACGGCCTCCTTGCCGACGCCCGCCATGCCGATGAGGGCGCAGGTCTCGGCGACCACGAGCGTCCCGCCGAAGGCGGCGGCCTTGGTGCCGGAGTCCAGCGGGAGGAAGAGGATGACGAGGACGGCCACGTAGGTCAGGGCGCTCAGGACGAGGAGCGCGATGCCGATCCTGAACCTGAGCGGCTTCTTCTGGGGTGCTGAGGTCGCCGGGGTCGCAGTCATGGAAATAGTTTAGAAATCTAAATCATCCGTGGTCAAGGACCCCGACGGGCTCCGGGCCGAGGGGTGGTCGGAAAAGGGTTTGGCGGGGCGGCCGGGAAATCTTGTATGGTTCTTCGCGAATCATCCAGAGGGGTGGAGGGACCGGCCCTACGAAGCCCCGGCAACTCCCCGTTCGACCCGGCGTCCGAAGTACGCGCCGTGCCGTCCGGGGTCAGTGCCAACTCCGGCCTGTCGCCAACGTGGCGCGGGGAAGATGAGGAGACACGGTGCTCTCAGTGCTGTCCTTCGCCCGGGCGCTTCCCGCCCCGGCCCTTTCGCGTACCCGTTTCGTGCTCGGCGCAGGCGATCTGCTGTTCCCGCAGGCCTGTTTCCGCTGACCACCCCGCTCCCACCCCACCGGAGCGCCCGTGAGCCGTACCCACCCGTCGCTCACGGGATCTGAGACTGGAGTACCCGTCCATGGAGAACACGAGCGGCGTCGGCGTGCTCGACAAGATCACCTCGATCCTCGGCACCCTGGAGGCCGGTCCGGCCACCTTGGCCGGGCTGGTCGACGCCACCGGGCTGGCCCGGCCGACCGCCCACCGGATCGCCGTCGCACTGGAGCACCACCGGCTGCTCGGCCGGGACCTCCAGGGCCGGTTCGTCCTCGGCCCGCGGCTCGCCGAGCTCTCGGCGGCGGCCGGTGAAGACCGCCTGCTGGCCGCCGCCGGCACGGTCCTCACCCACCTGCGCGACGTCACCGGCGAGACCGCCCAGCTGTACCGCCGGCAGGGCGAGGTCCGGATCTGCGTGGCGGCCGCCGAACGCCTCTTCGGCCTGCGGGACACCGTGCCGGTGGGCCTCGCGCTGCCGATGAAGGTCGGGTCCGCGGCCCAGGTCCTGCTGGCCTGGGAGGAGCCCGAGCGGCTCCACCGCGGGCTCCAGGGCGCCCGGTTCACCGCCACCGCGCTGAGCGGGGTGCGGCGCCGGGGGTGGGCCCAGTCGATCGGCGAGCGCGAGCCCGGTGTGGCCTCCGTCTCTGCGCCCGTGCGGGGCCCGGCCGGCCGGGTGGTGGCCGCCGTTTCCGTCTCGGGGCCGATCGAACGGCTCAGCCGGCACCCGGGGGCCCGCCTCTCCCAGGCCGTCATCGAGGCGGCGGGCCACCTCACGGACGCGCTGAACCGGCCCTGACCGGGGCCGGCTGACATGGGGTGACCGGTCCGGCGCCCGGCCCGGACCGGACCTGAGCGCTCGGGGTCGGGCGGCCGCCGGCGCGGAGCTCC
>NZ_JBHWIV010000014.1:0-157191 GCF_042731675.1 Kitasatospora sp. NPDC059827
GGTTCGCGCCGTGGGCGGTCTGAAAATCACCCGTTACGCCGCTCTCCGCACCCACCCCCTCCACCGCCCCCTCCCGCAGCGCGTCCCTCTCGCCTGGGTCGGGTGGTGGGGGTGGGTGGTTGTTGTGGGTGGGTTGGTGCGGGTTTGGGGGTGGGGGGAGACTGGGCGCATGCCGGAGTTGCCCGAGGTTGAGGCGTTGAGTTCCTTTTTGGCCGCGAGGGTGGTCGGGCGGGAGATCGTGCGGGTGCAGGTGGTGGCGATCAGTGCGTTGAAGACGTATGACCCGCCGGTGGCTGCCTTGGAGGGGCGGAGGGTGGGGGCAGTGGGGCGGCGGGGGAAGTTTCTGGACTTCGAGGTGGGTGGGGTGCATCTGGTGGTGCACCTGGCGCGGGCCGGTTGGCTGCGGTGGAGGGACTCGTTGCCGGTGGAACCGGCGAAGCCGAGTCCGAAGAACCCGCTGGCGGTGCGGGTGCGGTTGGAGGGTGGGGACGGGTTCGATCTGACGGAGGCGGGGACGAAGAAGGGGCTCGCCGTCTATGTGGTGCGGGATCCGGTGGAGGTGCCGGGGGTGGCGAGGTTGGGGCCGGATCCGTTGGATCTCGGGGTGGAGGAGTTCGCCGGGTTGTTGCGGGGGGAGCGGCGGAGGTTGAAGGGGGTGTTGCGGGACCAGACCGTGTTGGCGGGGGTGGGCAACGCCTATTCGGACGAGGTGCTGCACGTGGCGCGGATGTCGCCGTACAAGCTGGCGTCGAGCTTGACGGAGGAGGAGACGGCGCGGCTGTACGAGGCGTTGGGCGACACCTTGCGGGAAGCGGTGGAGCGCTCGCGGGGGCTGGCGGCGGGGGAGCTCAAGGCGGAGAAGAAGGTGGGGATGCGGGTGCACGGGCGGACCGGGCTGCCCTGTCCGGTGTGCGGGGACACGGTGCGGGAGGTGTCCTTCGCGGACTCGTCGTTGCAGTACTGCCCGACGTGTCAGACCGGGGGGAAGCCGTTGGCGGACCGGAGGATGTCGCGGTTGTTGAAGTGACGCGCCCGGGTGGACCCACCCGGGCGCGTCGGTGGTGTCAGCGCTTGATGGCGACGCCGCCCCAGTAGTAGGCGGCCTTCGGGTCGGCCGGGGGCTCGCCGTCGGGGCGCCATGCCAGCACCGGGGAGAGGCCCGGTTCGACCAGGTCCCAGCCGTCGAAGAAGCGGAGCACGTCGTCGTAGCCGCGGGGGACGAGGGTCATTCCGCCGGCCCGGGCCGCTTCGGCGACCTTGCCGACGGCTTCCGGGGCGAAGTCCGCGGTGGGGGTGGTGAGGGCGATGCAGCTGCCGGCGGGCAGGGCGTCGCGCAGGGCGGCCACCCGGCCCCAGGGGTCGTCCTCGTCGGCGATCAGCATCAGGACGGCGATCATCAGCAGGCCGACCGGCTGGGTGAGGTCGAGGGTGGAGGTGAGCGCCGGGTCGGAGAACAGTTCCTCGGGCTTGCGCAGGTCGGCGTGGATGTAGGTGGTGCGGCTGGCCGGGCTGGAGACCATCAGGGCGCGGGCGTGGGCGAGCACGATGGGGTCGTTGTCGACGTACACGACGCGGGTGCCCGGGCTGACGGCCTCGGCGATCTCGTGGGTGTTCGGCGAGGTGGGGATGCCGGTGCCGAGGTCGAGGAACTGGCGGATGCCGTGCTCCCGGGCGAGGTGGCGGACCGCGCGGCCCTGGAAGGCGCGGTTGGCCTTGGCCATCTCCTTGACGCTGGGCACGGCCTCCTCGATGGCCTGGCCCATGGCGCGGTCCGGCGGGAAGTTGGTCTTGCCGCCCAGCCAGTAGTCGTAGACGCGCGCGGAGTGCGGAGTGGTGGTGTCGACGCCGAAACGTTCCCACTGGCTCAGCTCGACGGCGTCCTCGTCCTGCGGGCCCTGCTGGGGGAAGTCCTGACTTGTCGTCATGGCCACGTCCTCTGATGGCAGATCATCACACTGGGGAAGGCACAGCGTAGCGGCCATGGGGGGAATGAGGGGAAGGGGTGTCGGTAGGTCGGTGGGGTGGGGGTGCTGTGGGCTGTCGGAGTGGTGATCGGCGCCCGGGGGGAGGGGTGCTGACCAGCGGGGCAAGCATCCAGAATGCTGTCTGATCGTCAGATTACTTCTCCGGTGACCGCTCGGGTCACCTCGCGCAGGCTGCTGATGGTAGCGGCCGGGATGTCGTTGCTCGGCGGTGCCGCCGCCTGCAAGAGCCCCTGGGGTAACGGGGGTGTCGCTGCTCCGGAGGGGGTGACGGAGGTGCTGGCGACGGAGGTGCCGGGGGCACCCGGGTCGCCCGGGGCTTCGGTCTCCTCGCCGACGCCCTCGCCGGTGCCGCCGTCCGCCACTCCGTCGGCGAGTCCGGCGGCCAGTGCGGCGCCGAGTGTCCAGCCCGTCCGCAAGGTGCTCAGCGATGCGGAGAGCAAGCCGGTGTACGACCTGGACCCGGCCCAGCGGGTGGTGGCGCTCACCATCGACGACGGGCCGGACCCCAAGTACACGCCCCAGGTGCTGGCCCTGCTCCAGCAGCACGGGATCCGGGCGACCTTCTTCCTGATCGGCGAGAACGCCGTGGAGCACCCGGCCCTGGTGCGGGAGATCGCGGACCGGGGCCACCACATCGCCAACCACACCTGGACCCATCCGGACCTGCGGCACATGTCGGAGGGGCAGGTTCGGGACGAGCTGGAGCGCACCAGCGACCTCCTGCACCGGACCACCGGCCGGCTGCCCACCTGGTTCCGGGCGCCGGGCGGGGACTTCTCGCCGGTGTCGCTGCGGGTGGCCGCCGAGATGGGGCTGCGGAACATGGCCTGGTCGATCGACCCGAGGGACTGGTCCCGGCCTGGGACGTCGTCGATCATCGACACGGTCCTCAAGGAGGTGCGGCCGGGGTCGATCGTGCTCAACCACGACGGCGGCGGGGACCGCTCGCAGACGGTGGCGGCTTTGAAGACGTACCTGCCGGTGCTGATCGATTCCGGGTACCTCTTCACGGCGCCGCCGAATTGATATCGGAAGGTCGGAGAATATCGATAGCGGGCGATGTGTGGGCAGGTAGCGGCTTTGCTATCTAAACCACTCGAAAGGGTGTATCAGAAGAAGCGTTTCTGCGGATTTTTGGCCTTTAGGGTGATCTCGCACCAGTTCACCGGGTACCCCGGGTACCACCTGAAAGGCTCTCCCATGCGTCTCCGCAATGCCGTGCTCGCCGTCGCCAGCGCCGCCGCCCTCGTCCTCGCCGTTCCGATGTCCGCCGACGCCGCCACCGGCGACTTCCTCTACAAGGTCGGCAAGCACTCCGCCGGCACCCCAGCCGGGATGTACGACCCGGAGAGTGGCAAGTGCATCGACGTGTTCGGGGCGACCGAGGCGGACCCGGCCTTCGCGCCGGAGAACTTCACCACCTCGACGGCCACGGTGTTCCTCGAGGCCGAATGCAACGGCGACGTCTACTTCGTGATGAACCCCGGTAAGAGGCTCGGCGACCGGTTGAAGTTCCGCTCGGTCGTCTTCTCCTGAGTCGGGTGGCCCGGGCCGGACGGTCGGCGTAGCTTCGAACTGTCCGGCCCGGTCGCCGGTGCCTCGTTGTGCCCGGGTGCCGCAGTCCGGGTAGAGCGAAGGAGGTCTGGGATGACCGGCTATGCACACCCTGAGGCGCTGGTCCGCACCGATTGGTTGGCTGATCATCTGGGCGACGGGACGGTCCGGGTGGTCGAGGTCGACGAGGACAGCAGCGCCTATGAGCGGGACCACATCCCCGGGGCGGTGGGGTGGAACTGGACCACCGATCTGCACAGTCAGGTCGGGCGGGACTACGCCGATCGCGACGGTGTCCAGCACCTGTTGCGGGCGGCCGGGGTGGAGGAGGACACGACTGTCGTCCTGTACGGGGGCAACAACAACTGGTTCGCCGCGTACGCGTTCTGGCTGTTGCGGCTGCGGGGGTTCGGGCCGGTGAAGCTGCTGGACGGCGGGCGGAAGAAGTGGGAGCTGGAGGGGCGGGAGCTCACCCACGAGGTGATGGACTACCAGCACTCGGGGTACCGGCTGACCGGGCCGGAGCGGCCCGAGCTGCGGGCGCTGCGGGACGAGGTGCTGGCCAAGGCGGAGGTGTTCGCCAAGCCCGGTGCGGACGCGGTGCTGGTCGACGTCCGGTCCCCGGCGGAGTTCCGCGGGGAGCTGATCGCGCCGCCGCACCTGCCGCAGGAGCAGGCCCAGGTGCCCGGGCACATTCCCGGGGCGGTCAACGTGCCCTGGTCGCAGGCCGCGAACGACGACGGGTCGTTCCGTTCGGCGGAGGAGCTGCGGGCACTGTACGGCGGTAAGGGGGTCGGGGAGGAGCGCGAGGTGATCGCCTACTGCCGGATCGGCGAGCGGTCGGCGCACACCTGGTTCGCGCTCACCGAGCTGCTGGGGTACCCGCACGTGAAGAACTACGACGGCTCGTGGACGGAGTACGGCTCGCTGGTGCGGGCGCCGGTGGTGCTCGGGGTCTGAGGTGCGGGTGGGGCAGGTGGGGCGGGTGGCGGTGGTGGGGCGGTGTTATTTCGGCGCGTTTCTTTTCATGAACATCTCATAGTTGGGGAGTGGACCGGGGGCTGCCGGGACAAGGATCGATCCGACCCATCGATCCGGTGATCCTGGAGGACCACGTTGCGCAAGAGGCTGATCGTCTCCGCCGCCAGTGCCCTGAGCCTGTTCCTGGCCGTTCCCGCCTCGGCCGCCGACTTCCAACCCGGCGCGGCCGGGATCGGCGACCCCTACTACCCGACCTACGGCAACGGCGGCTACCGCGTCTCCCACTACGACATCCGGTTGAAGTACCAGCCCGCGACCGACGAGCTGGAGGGCACCACCACCATCCTCGCCACCGCGACCCAGGACCTCTCCCGGTTCAACCTCGACTTCGCGCTGAACGTCTCCGAGGTACTGGTCAACGGGCGGGCGGCGGCCTTCGCCACCAGCGGTGAGCAGGAGCTGGAGATCACCCCGGCCCGGCCGCTGGCCAAGGGCAGCCAGGCCACCGTGGTGGTCCGCTACAAGGGCGTGCCGTCCACCGTGAAGAAGTACGGCTTCACCGCCTGGCACCGCACCCCCGACGGTGCCGTGGCGGCCGACGAGCCCGAGGCCGCGTGGTGGTGGTACCCGAGCAACGACCACCCGAGCAACAAGGCCACCTACGACGTCTCGGTGCTGGTGCCGGACGGCAACCAGGTGATCAGCAACGGCGTGTTGACGGGCACCAGCTCGAAGGCGGGCTGGACCCGCTACAGCTGGCGCGAGAACAAGCCCCAGGCGACCTATCTGACGACGTTGGCGGTCGGGAAGTTCGACATCACCACCGACACCACCGCGAGCGGGCTGCCGGTCTACAACGCGTACAGCAAGGACCTCGGTGAGAACGCGGACGCCGCCCGGGCCAGCGTCGAGCGCACCGGTGAGCTGGTGGACTGGCTGAGCGGCTACTTCGGCGACTACCCGTTCAGCTCGGTCGGCGGGTACGTGCCCAATGTCCCGACCGGCTACGCCCTGGAGACCCAGACTCGGGTCTTCTACAGCCCCAAGCAGTTCGCCAAGGGCACCAACACCTCGGTGGTCGTGCACGAGCTGGCCCACCAGTGGTACGGCGACAGCGTCTCGCTCTCGCGCTGGAGCGACATCTGGCTGAACGAGGGCTTCGCGAGCTACGCCCAGTTCCTCTGGTCCGAGCACGAGAACGAGGGCACCGCGCAGGAGCTGGCCGACTACATCTACGCCTCACACCCGGCCGACGACCCGTTCTGGAGCGTCAAGCCGGGCGACCCGGGCGCGGACAACCAGTTCTCCAACGCGGTGTACGACCGGGGCGCGGTGGCCATCCAGGCACTGCGCAACACCGTCGGGGACGAGAAGTTCTTCAAGATCCTCAAGGGCTGGCCCACCGAGCGCAAGTACGGCAACGCGACCATCGCGGAGTTCCAGGCGTACGCGGAGAAGGTGTCCGGGCAGAAGCTCGGGGACCTCTTCAAGACCTGGCTGTTCACTCCGGGCAAGCCGGCCGTCGGACCGGTGGTGCCGGGGGCACCGGCCGCGGCTTCGCTGGCGCCGGGGGCGCGGGACGACGTCAAGGCGCTGGTGGAGCCGAAGTCCTGGACGAAGATCCAGGACGCCCACTCGGTGCACGAGCACTGACACCCGGTGGGGTGAGGTGACGGGCGTGGCCCGGCCGGAGGGCCGGGCTACGCCGCTCCGGAGCCGTCCGCCGCGAGGAGTTCGGTGAGGCGGCGGACGGCGAAGGGTATGAGCTCGCGGACCGGGACCAGCCGGCAGGGCGCGTTGCCGACCAGCACCTCGCGGATGCCGGCCAGCTCCTCGAACTCCCGGCCCACGACCGGGAAGTGGGTGTCGTTGTCGTTGCCCACGTCCGGTGTCTCGATCCACACCCGCTCGCCCTGGATGGCCATCGGGAAGCGGCGGAGCTTGAGCCGGCGGTTCGGGGCGAAGGTCTCCGCGTAGTGCAGGAAGGTGTTGCGGTTGTGCCCGACGCCGACCAGCAGCACGTACCCGCCGAGGTCGTGCAGGGCGCCGAAGGGCGACTCCCGGCCGACGGCCCAGCCGAGCGAGCGGCGGGCGGTGACCTCGCGGGCGTGGGCGCCGACGGCGGCGACCGAGGCCTGCGGGTGGGTGCTGCGCAGGCTCTCCGGCAGGCTGCGCAGGGCCTCGGCGATCGCGCCCATCGGGGAGGGCAGCCCGGGGTGGAACAGCGGGACGGCGGCCCGCAGTTCGGCGATCCCCGGGGTGGGAAGTCCGGCGTGGTCCGGCGCCGGGTCGCAGACGACGGAGCCGGTGAAGGCGGGCGTGGCCACCGTGCCGCCCGGCCCGACGGCCTCGCGCAGGCTGGCCACCACGGCCGCCGCCCCGCCCTCGACCCGGCCGAGGCTGGAGAGCGAGGAGTGCACGATGATCGCCATGCCCGGGCGGACGCCGACCCGGTGCCAACCCTCCACGAGGTCGGCGGCGGTGAGCGGGCTGGTGCCCGGTGTGGTCATGGTCCCCCCTGATGGTGGTGGTGCGTAGGGCTGATGGGCGTGCTGGTGCATTCGTACCGGTGTGGTGCGATTGTTCGGGCCCGACCCTAGCGGGTGGCACTGACAATCGGTCAGGAGGGGGGTGCCGTGCGTCAGTCCAAGGCGTCGAGGCCCGTCCGGTCCGGGGCGCTGGTCACCGGCCGCCGCGGGCCGCCCGGCGGGCCCAGTACGTCAGTCCGCGCTGTTCGTCGTGCGGCCCGGCCACCTTGCCGGGGCGCACGATCGTCGCCCGGTCGCCGTAGCGGGCGGTGACGTCCTGCTCGCAGGCGACCTTGAGCCGGCCGTACGTCTCCTCGGACAGCTCCTCGGCCTCGCGCAGCGGTGCGCGGAGCGGGGCGGACTCGTCGGAGCGCGGGGCGAGGCCGGGCCGGTGGTAGACGGCGTGGCTGGAGACGAAGAGGTAGCGGCCGACCCGGTCGCCGAGGGCGGTCATGGCCTGGTCGACCTGGCGGGGGCGGTAGCCGGTGACGTCCACCACGGCGTCCCACTCGCCCGTGCGCAGGGCGGCGTAGTCGCCGGTGTCGCGGTCGCCGCGCAGGTGGCGGGCCTCGGGGAAGGGGGCGGGGTTGGTCCGGCCTCGGTTGAACAGGGTGACCTCGGCGCCGCTGCGCAGGGCGTCGGCGGCGATCGCGCGGCCGACGAAGGAGGTGCCGCCGAGTACGAGGATCCGCATGGGGTTCAGGCTAGAACCCGGGTCAAGTCGATTCGGGTGGATCCGGGGTGTACCGGCCCGGCCGGCTCGGGGTGAGCCGGCCGGGGCCGGGGTCAGGTGGTGGGGGCCTTGGCGGCTTCGGTGAGGATCAACTCCTCGATGCCGTAGAGGAACCGCTCCATCGCGGGGCGCGGGAGGATGGCCGGGTCGGCGGTCATGGCGAGGCTCAGCGCTTCGGGGGACTGCAGGGCGTCCAGGGCGTAGGTCAGGCCCGGACGGGGCTCGAAGTCGACCGGCCAGCTGAGGGTGGTGCCCTCGTCGCCCGGGGCGGGTGCGGCCGGGAGCAGGTCGCGGGTGTCGTTGAAGACGCAGGAGCGGTCGGCGAGCGGTACGCCCTCGGTGCTGAGCTGCTCGACCTCGGCGGCCAGGGCGAGCTTGTCGTAGTAGGCGTGCCGGTAGGTGCCGATCGCGGCGGAGTGGGTGCGGCGGACGACCTCGCCGAACTCGGCGGTGGCGTCGGGGAGGTGGAACAGTCCGTCGCCCGCGACCACGCTCACCGCGTTGGTCAGCTCGGGTAGGAAGCGGTTGTTGACCACGACGTTGAGCACGGCCTCGGTGGTGCCGGCGAGGCGGGCGGTCATCGTGGCGGTCGCCGCCAGCAGGACGGAGGAGGTGCTCACCCGGTGGGTGGCGGCGACCAGTTCGACCGCGGCGGGCAGTGCGGGGGAGCGCAGGACGGCGTTGGGGAAGTCGGCGGGGGGCTCGGTCGCGGGCGGTTCCGGGAACAGCCGGGGCGGGGCGAGGCGGAGCTTGCGGACGAACTGCTTGCGGGCGCCCGTGTCGCGCTTGCGGCCCCGCTCGGAGGTCTGGAACTCGGCCTCCTCCAGGGGCTGTTGGGCGGGTGTGCGGAGCCCGGCGAGCTCGGTGGGGGAGTGCCCGAGGCTGAGTGCGGTCAGGTCGGCGACCAGGCGGTCCATCCCCGCGCCGTCGACGGCGGTGTGGGAGAGTGCCAGGCTGATGTGCCGGGCGAGGCCGTCGGCCGTCACCACGCCGACCCGCAGGGGCCACTGGGTGGCGGTGTCGAAGGGGCGTCCGGCCAGGTCCCGGTGCAGTCGCCCGCCGGCCTCGGTCGGGTCCTCGCCGTCCGCCAGCGGGTGCACCTCGACGGTCAAGGTGCCGTCCGGGTCGACGACTTGGCGCAGGGTGCCGTCCGGGGCGGGGAGCAGCCGGGTGTGCAGCGAGTCGTGCAGGTGCAGCAGTCGGTCCAGGGCGTCGAGCAGTCCGGGCAGTGGCAGGCCCGGGTCCAGCGGGGCCGCGGTGGCGATGGTGTAGCGCGGTACGTCGGCCGGGGGGAGTCGGCGTACGGCGTCCCAGATGGCCCGTTGGCCCCAGGTGGCCGGTCCGGTTCCGGACCGGCCGGACGAGAACGCGATCTCCAGCAGTTGGCGTGTGGTCACCGTGTGGCTCTCCAGGGTGCGGTCGTTCGGTGCGTCGGTGCCGGTGCGTCGGGAGCGCGGGTGCTGCTGGGGAGAGTGTGGCGCACGGTCCGCCGGGCGTCGAGGGGGTGGCCGGCCGGTGGGCGTCCGGTATGCGGGACCGGGGTTCCATGACTATCTCGACATGAAGTATCTTGATGTCGAGATTGACGGTGGACGCGAAACGAGGACCTGTCATGCGGGGGAACGGACTGTGGTCGCAGCTGCGGCGGCCGCCGGGCGGGCGGGACGCCCGCATCATGCTGCTGGCCCAGGGCGTGGACCGGACCGGCACCGGGGTGTGGGCGGCCGCGTCCGTGCTGTACTTCACCTATGTCTGCGGCATGGACGCCGGGCGGCTCGGACTGCTGCTCGGGGTGGGCGCGGTGGCCGGGATCATCGGGTCGCCGCTGTCCGGACGGGCCGCCGAACGCTTTTCGGTGCGCGGGCTGCTGATCGGCTGCCACCTGCTGCGGGTGGCCACCATGGCGCTACTGCTGGTGGTCCAGGACTTCACCGCGCTGCTGGTCTCGGTCGCGCTGACCTGCCTGGCCGAACGCGGCGCCAAGACCCTGGAGATGCTCTTCGCCACCCGGGTCGCGGGCGAGCGGCGGGCCACCTATCAGGCACTGTTCCGCAGCGTGGCCAACGGCGGCTACGCGGTCGGGACGGGCGTCGCGGCGATCGGCCTGGCGTTCGGCACCACCACCGCGTACCGGGCGCTGATCGTGGCCAACGCGCTCTCGTACCTGCTGGCCGCCGCCCTGATCCGGCGCACCGAGGAGCCGGCCGGGCGCGGTCTGGGCGCGGTGGCGGAAGCGGCTGCGGCTGCGGAAGCGGGGGCGAAGGCGGAACCGGAGGTGAAGGTGAAGGCGGAGGCGTCCGCCGCCGGGGGCGGCGCCGTGCCGAGCCCCTGGCGCGACCGCGGCTACCTGCTGTTCGTGCTGCTGGACCTGCCGATGTGCCTGGACGACTCCGTGCTCAACGTCGGCCTGCCGCTCTGGCTGATCCACCACACCGACGCGCCGCACGCCGTGGTGCCGGCCTTCCTCACCCTCAACACCGTGCTGGTGGTGGTGCTGCAACTGCGCGTCTCCGGCTGGGCGGAGCGGCCGGGCGGGGCGACCAGGGCGGTCGGCTGGTACGGGGTGACGCTGCTCGCGAGCTGCCTGCTGATCGCGCTCTCCACCGGCGGCGGTCCGCTGACCGCCTCGCTCGCCCTGCTGGCCGCGGCCGCGCTGGTCACGCTCGCGGAGCTGATGCGCTCGGTGAGCTCCTGGGAGCTGGCGGTCAGCCTGGCGCCGCCGCGGGCCCGGGCCTCCTACCTGGGGGTGGCGGGGATGTCCCAGTCGGTCCAGAAGTCGGTGGGGCCGATGCTGCTGACCGGTGTGGTGATGGCCGCCGGCCCGGTGGGCTGGCTGGCGCTCGGTGCGGCGTCCACCGGTCTCGCCGCGCTCCAGCGCCGGGCCAGCCTGCGCCGCCTCGCGGCGCTGGCCGTGCCGGAGCGGGTGCCCGTGGCGGTCGGCTGACCGCCGCGCGGACCGCGGGAGCAGCCCGCCCGCCGCGATCCGGCCGCAGCGGGCGGGCCGTTCAGGAGGCCGGCACCTTCGTGGGCTCCCGTACCTCCTCGACGGGGGTGCGCGCCCGGAGGGTGCCGACCAGGAGGGCACCGGCGAGGGCCGCGGCGCCGGTGAGGGAGGCGAACACGGTGGAGGAGGTGGCGATCCCGGCGGCGTCGCTCAGGTAGCCGGTCAGGATGGGCAGGATGCCCGCGAACAGGTAACCGCCCGCGCTGAGCGCCGCGTTGGCCTCGGCGAGCCGGGTCGGGACGACTTCCGTCCCCAGCCGGGAGAAGCCGCCGTACTGGCCCATGCCCTGCCCGACGCCCGCGGCGACCGCGGCGAGGGTGAGCAGGGCGAGGGAGTGGGCGCGGACGGCGGTGGCGGTGCCGAGCATGGCGACGCCGGTGACGACGCCCGCGATGGTGAGGATCCGCCCCAACGGCAGGTTCCGGATCGCGAACTGGACGCCGGTGGAGGCGCCGAACATCATGAAGCCGATCCCGCCGGTCACCAGCCGGTTGCCGGTGTGCAACAGGGAGGCGAGCAGGATCGGCCCGAGCGCGAGCAGCAGGGACGTCCCCGTCATGCCGGGGATGTAGACCAGCAGGCTGGTGGCCAGGCCGCGGCGGTTGACCCGGGGGACGGACGGCAGGCGCAGCCACCCCGGCGCGGGTTCCTCCCGGGAGACCGGTACGGGCGGCAGGTGGAGCGTGTACACGACCGCCAGGGCGGTCAGCAGCAGGACCCCCTCCAGGACGAAGACGGTGACGGTGGGGGCCGTCCAGTACTGGGAGACGCTGCCCCCGAGCAGGGGGCCGGCGGCCAGGCCGGTGCCGATGGCCACCGATCCGGCGAGGACCGCCTGCGGGCGCCGCCCGGGGCCCCCGACGTGGGAGACCGCCGCGGTGCCGGCGGAGAGCACCGCGCCGACCGCCACACCGGTGAGCAGCCGCGCGACGATCAGGGTCAGGACGTGGGTGGCCGTCATGAACAGCGCGCAGGAGACCAGTCCGGCGACCAGGGCGGGAGCCAGCACCCGGCGGGTGCCGTACCGGTCCGCCAGGGCGCCGGTGAACGGCAGGGCGAGCAGCAGTCCGCCGATGTACGCGGCGAAGATGACCGTCGTGGTGCCGGTGGAGAAGCCGATGCGGTCCTTCCAGAGGGCGAGCAGCGGGGTGGGGATGTTGGACAGCATGAACACGGCGGTGATCGGCCACGCCGCCGCCCACACCGCCCACCCCGGCGCCTGGGGCCGGCCGTTCACAGCTCGCGCAGGAGCGGGAGGAGCTCCTGCGCCGTCCGCCGGACCGCGTCGCGGTAGGCGGCCTCCGTCAGCTCGGCGGTGGGCAGGCGCAGGATCAGGTGGCGGGCGCCGTTCTTGACGTACTGGTGGAGCCAGTCGGCGACCTCCTGCGGGGTTCCGCCGAAGATCCCCTGGGTGGTGCGCATGGTGGTGAGCGGGAGGCCGTAGTAGGCGCGGAAGTACGACCAGAGGGTCTCCTCGGCCTGCTCCCGGGTGCGGTCGACCGCGACGGAGAGGTAGACGGAGCCGGTGACCGCCTCGGCGGGGCGGCCCGCCTCCTCGCGCGCGGCGGTGACCTGCTCCCAGCCCGCGCCGTAGTTCTCGGGGGTGGTGGAGGTCGGCATCCAGCCGTCGAAGCCGCGGCCGGCCCGGCGCAGCATCTGGGGGCCGGAGTGGGCGATCCACAGCGGCGGGCCCTGCGGCTGGTGCGGCAGGGGCAGCAGGGCGGCGTCCTGGAGCCGGTAGTGCTTGCCCTGGTAGGAGACGGGTTCGCCGCGGGCGGCCCAGAGCGCCTGGCAGATCTCGACGGTCTCCCGCATCCGCCCGAAGCGGGTGGCGAAGTCCAGCCCGTAGTTGGCGAATTCGCGCTCGGTCGCGGGGGAGGCGAAGCCGGAGCCGATACCGGCGATCACCCGGCCGCCGGAGATCCGGTCCAGGCAGGCCAGTTCGTGCGCCAGGTGGACGGGGGCGCGCAGCGGCATCAGCACGGCGGTGCCCAACTGCACCCGCTCGGTGGCCGAGGAGGCGGCGGCGAGGGCGAGCAGCGGGTTCATCCGGGAGCGGGCGAGCGGGGATTCGCCGGCCCAGATCGAGTCGAAGCCGGACTCCTCGGCCAGGGCGGCGATCGAGGCGAGGTTGGCCGGGTAGGGGCCCTCGTCGACGACGGCCTCGCGGCCGGGCAGGACGATGCCGACCTTGAGGGCGGTCACTGGTCCCACCCCACGGCGGGGACGAGGCCCTCGATCTCGACCAGGAGGTCGTCCCGGCAGACGGCGACGTTGAGGTACTTCACCTCAGTACCCAGACCAAGTGTCTCCTCACAGACAGCGCGTACCGCCGGAACATCGTCTTCATGTCGCACGTAGGCCTTGATCATCCGTAGGTCCTTGAGGTCGTGTCCCGCGTCGATGCCCTGGGCCGCGAGGTTCTCGCGGGAGATCAGGTGGGCGATGTTGTCCAGGGTCTCCCGGGTCTGGCGCCGCACGTCGCCCGGGTGGACGGTCTCGTGGCCGAGGATGGACGCGGTGCCGGAGACGTAGAGGGTGTCGTCCAGGAGCGTGGCGCGGGCGAAGCTCGGCGACTTGGGACCGTACTGGTCGGGGTAGTGGTAGGCGGAGGTCTGCCGGCTGTTCTCCAGGTGCCGGGGCACGCCTCTTCTGGTCGCCAGCAGGACGAAGGCTATGCCGCGGCCCTGGGTGCCGATCCCGGTGGCGGCGGGGAGTTGGGCGGTGGTGTCGCCCATGTAGGTCTGGAACGCCTGGGCGCGGCCCTGGACGAAGTCCCGGTAGACCTCCATGCCCTCGGCGTTGGCGCCGAGGATGTCGCCGACGAAGTTCCACATCCGGAAGACGTGGCCGTAGTCGAGGTGGTTGACCAGGGCGAAGGCCTTCTCGTACATCTCCCGCACCGGCGGGGTGTAGACCGACTGCTCGGGCAGGAGGCCGGCGACGAAGAGGTGTCGGCCGTCGTGGGCGTAGGCGCTGTCCTCGCGCAGGACCCAGCGCGGCCGTTCGGCGACGGTCCACACCTCGCGGAAGGCGTCGCCGTTGGTGACCGCCATCGGGATGGTCAGGTCGGGGTGGCCGTGCTCGACCCGGGTGAGGCCGGTGGCGGCGCCGTAGGTCACGGTGGCGAGGACGTGGCGCCCCGGCTCCGGGGACGGCGGCTGCGCCGCGGAGGTGAAGTGGGCACGGATGCTCATGTCAGCAGGTTCCTTCGGTGCGGCAGGCGGCGCCGTCGGCGACGTCCTGGTGGGCCTGCGCGTCGAGGATCGCCCCGCGCAGGTGCTGGGGCTCGGGACTCCCTCGAAGCGGGTGTCGCCGATGGGGACGGGGGCAGGAGCGGTGTGGCGGGGCCGAGGCGGCCCGCGCTCCTGCGGTGGCGCTGAACAGGCAGAACGTTTGCTTGTACGTGCAATGAACTGCGCTTGGGAGACCCTCGGAATAAAAATCGGGGGCGCCAGGATCTTGCATGCGCATGTACTCTTCTGTCAAGCAACACCTCTGCAAGGGAGGCATTTATGGCAACCTCACCGCACGCGCCGCTGCGCAGCTCCGACCAGGCAGCCTGGGGGCGGGTGCTGACGCTCCATTCGTTCGTGGAGCGGGAGCTGGCCCTGGCGCTCCAGCGCCAGCACGGGATCGGACTGTCGGAGTACCGGTCCCTGGAGCACCTGCACCACTCCTCGACGAGCGAGCTGCGGATGCAGGACCTGGCCGACCGGGTCGGCCTGGGGCAGTCGTCGGTGACCCGGCTGGTGGGCCGGCTCGAAACGGCCGGCTTCGCCTTCAAGGACCTGTGTCCTTCGGACAAGCGCGGGGTCTACGCGGTGATCACGGACGAGGGGCGCCAGCGCTACCAGGCGGCGCGGGCGACCTACGCGGAGGTCCTGTCCTCCGCGTTGAACTCCTTCACCGCCGACCCCGAACTGGGCCCCACGGTCCAGGCCCTGCGCGCGACCCAGGCCTGACCCGTCGCCCCCCGGCGCGGCACAGTGGTCCGGTCCCGGGCTCCCCCGGTCCCGGATGGCTGTGGCGCGCCGGCGTGGCGCCTCCGCCCGTCCACCCCGGCCCCGAACGCATTCCGCGTTCGGGGTCTTTTGCTTGGTCATGCAAGTCTGGTGGTCTGCGTCACACCCACTTCGGCAAGTGCATGCTTGACCAAGCATGGACTTCGCCCGGTACGGTCTTCCTCGACACCGCACGAATTCGAACAGCCGATCGGTACCCGTTACCGACGGCTGAGCCGACCGCGAGGAATCCCGCCGTGCCATCGTCCCGCTTGGCCGAGACCGTCGCCGCCCACGGCGACGAGCGGCCCCACCGCATCGCGCTCCACTTCAACGACCAGGCCGTCACCTACGGCCGGCTGAACGACCTGACCCGCAGTCTGCGCAAGCACCTGTCGGCGCTGGACCTCCCGTCCGGCGGCACGGTGTGCGTGCCGGCGCACAAGAACCCGCAGACCGTCGCCCTGCTGCTGGCCGTCGCCCAGGAGGGCCTGGTCGCCCTCGCCCCCTCCCCGGACCTGGGCAGCGCCGCACTGGAGCGCCTGGCGCAGCAGGCCAGGGTCTCCCACCGGCTCACCGCGACCGCCGACGGCGCTCTCGCCGCGGCGCCGGTGCCGGCGGACGAGGCCGAGGCGACGGGCTTCGCGGTGCCGGACCCGGCCCGGACCAGGCTGCTGCTGACCACCTCGGGCTCGACCGGCACCCCCAAGATCGTGCCGATCGAGACCGCCGGGTTCGACGCCTTCGCCGACTGGGCCGTCAGCGAGTTCGCGCTGTCCGCCGAGGACACCGCGCTGTCCTACGCCCCGCTCAACTTCGACCTCGCCCTGCTCGACATCTGGACCTTCCTGCAACTGGGCGCCACCGTCGTCCTGGTGGAGCAGCAGCGGGCCACCGACGCCGCCCACCTGGCGGGGCTCGCCGCCCGACACCGGGTCACCTTCGTCCAGGGCGTGCCGATGGTGTACCGGCTGCTGCTCGACCACGGCGGCACCTTCCCCGCCGTACGCCACGCGATCTTCACCGGTGACCGGATGCCGGCGGACCTGCTCACCAGGGTCGCCCCCGCGTTCCCCGGGGCCGCCTTCCACAACGTGTTCGGCTGCACCGAGACCAACGACTCGTTCATCCACCGGGTCGACCCCGTGGCGACCGGGCCGATGCCCGTCGGCCGTCCCATCCGGGGCACCGAGGCCGTGGTCGTCGACTCCGACGGCCGGCGCCTCGCCACGGTCGGCACCGGGGAACTCCTGGTGTCCACACCCTTCCAGACCACCGGCTACCTGCGCCGGGAGCTCAACGACGCGGTGTTCACCCAGCTGGACGGCCGGGTCTTCTACCGCACCGGCGACATCGTCACCCGCAACACCGAGGGCCTCTACTTCCTGGAGGGGCGCGCGGACTGGCACGTGAAGGTCAGGGGCGTGCGCACCAACCTCCAGGAGGTGGAGACCGTGATCGCGGCCCACCCGGACGTCGCCGAGGCCGTGGTCGTGCCGCTGCCCGACCCGGAGGCCGGTGTCCGCCTGCACGCCCACGTCGCCCAGCGCCCGGGCAGCGCCCTCACCACGCTGGGCCTCCGCGCCCACCTGGGACGGGAGTTGCCGCGCCACGCCATCCCGGCCTCGGTACACCTCACCGCCCTTCCGCTGCCCCGTACGTCGACCGGAAAGCCCGACCGGAACCTGATCAAGCAGACCCGTCTGAAGGAGACCACCGCATGAGCAGCACCGCCATAGCCGCCGAGGTCCGCGCCTACGTGGTGGACCAGTTCCTGGCCGGCGAGGACGTATCGGACCTCACCGGCGACTACGACCTGATCGAGTCCGGAGTCATCGACAGCCTGGGCCTGGTGCGGATGCTCGCGCACTTCACCACGGCCTACCGGATCCCCGTCGACGACATCGACTTCGGCCCGGACGACTTCCGCACCCTGGACGCCATCGCCGCCGTGATCACGGAGCACAGCCCGGCCGTGGCCGCCTGACCACCCCGCAAGAGCCGCCCCACCCCGCAAGACCCGCACATCTGCAAGAGCCGCCCCACCCCGCAAGAGCCGCACACCCGCAAGGCCCGTACCTCCGCAACACCCGTAGTTCCCACCCTATTCCGAAGGAGAACCACAGAGATGTTCACCCGCAGCCTCGATGATGTCGCCCCCGTCGAGTGGGGCAACGGCCTGAGCACCCGCCTGCTGACCAAGAGCGACGGGATGGGCTTCGCCGTCGCGGACACCCTGGTGCGCAAGGGCACTTCCAGTGCCCTGCAGTACCGCAACCACCTGGAGGCCTGCTACTGCATCAGCGGCTCCGGTGAGGTCGTGGAGCACGACGGTACCCGCCACAAGATCGTCCCGGGCACCATCTACGTCCTCAACCAGCACGACCCGCACCACCTGGTGGCCTCGGCCGACGAGGACCTCCACCTGGTGTCGATCTTCAACCCGCCGATCAACGGCGACGAGAAGCACGTCCTCTCCGAGGACGGCTACTCCCAGTACTGAGCCGCCGATCAGCCGGCGCCCCACCGCCGGCCGGTCGAACCGGTCCCGGCCCGGAGCCCCGCACGGCTCCGCGCCGGGACCGGACCCGGCCCGGCCACGCGCCGCCGGGCGCGCGGGGCGGGCCCGGGCCGTGGCACCCCGCCACGGCACGACCCCGATCCTCCGCAGCACGACCGACCCCGGAATGGACCCCAGGACCCCCCCATGGACGATGACCTCTTCGACCTCACCGCCCCGTGGGCGGAGCAACTCAACGCCAACACCAGCGAGTTGGACGCGGCAGGCGCGTTCCCCCACGACAAGTGGAAGGCCCTGCGGGAGACCGGACTCCTGCGGGTGCACTTCGCGCCCGAGTTCGGCGGCGCCGGGCACGGCCTCACCCGGACGATGCGGGCCCTGGAGGGACTGGGCCACACCTCCCGGGACGCGGGCCTGTCCTTCTCCGCCTCGACCCAGATCGTGTCCGTCGGCGTGCCCCTGCAACGTTTCGCGACCCAGGAGTTGAAGGAGAAGTACCTCCCGCGGATCATGTCCGGCGAGCTGATCACCGCCCATGCGATCACCGAGAGCTCCGGCGGCTCGGACGCCATGAACCTGGCCAGCTTCGCCCGCCGCGACGGGGACCACTACGTGGTCAGCGGCGACAAGATGTTCATCACCAACGCCCCGGTCGCCGACCTGTTCCTGCTCTACGTCCGCACCGGGAAGCCCGGCCCCTTCGGCCTCACCACCCTGCTGGTCGAGGCCGGCACCCCCGGCCTGACCGTGGGCCCCGCGATGGACAAGATCGGCCTGCGCACCAGCCCGATCGGCACGCTCTCCTTCGACGAGCTGCGCGTCCCGGTCTCCCAGCGGGTCGGGCAGGAGGGCTCCGGCTTCCGGGTCCTGGACTACGTGATGAAGCGCGAGGTGCTCTTCGGCTTCTCCATCACCCTGGGCGAGATGACCCGGCGGGTGGAGGAGACCATCGCCTTCGCCAAGGAGCGCCGCCAGTTCGGCCGGCCGATCAGCTCCTACCAGGGCATCTCCCACAAGATCGCGGACATGAGGATCCGGGTGGAGACGGCCCGCAAGTGGCTCGCCGACACCGGCGCCAAGGTCGAGCGGAACGAGGACGCCGCGTTCGACCTCGCGGCCACCAAGACGGTGGTCTCGGAGGCCAACGTGCAGACCGCGCTCGACGCGGTGCAGATCCACGGCGGCCGCGGCGTGCTCACCGAGTACGGCGTCGAGCGCGACCTGCGCAACTCGATCGCCGGAACGATCTACTCCGGTACCTCCGAGATCCAGCGCAACCGGATCGCCATGCTGGCTGGACTCTGACCGACGGGAATCCCGACATGACCGACACACTGGACCACCTCACCCGCTCCACCGAGTTCCTCGACCACGAGAGCGACGCGGTGCAGGCCTTCGTCGACCACGCCGTCCGGGACCGTTCGGCGGACCGGCGCACCAACGCGATCGAGCTGTACTACGCGGTGCGCGACGGCGTCGACTACGAGGTCTACGGCGCCCCGCTCTCCCGGGAGGGCCTGCGGGCCTCCACCACCGCCACCACCAAGTCCGGGTTCTGCCTGCACAAGGCCGCCCTGTACGCGGCCGGCGTGCGCGCCCTGGGCATCCCCTCCCGGCTGGTCTACGGGGACGTGCGCAACCACCTGGCCTCGCCCCGCCTGCTGTCCCACATCGGCGGCGACGTGTTCTTCCACTCGCTCGCCCAGGTGCACCTGGACGGCAAGTGGATCAAGGTCACCCCGGTGTTCAACAAGCTGCTCTGCAAGCTCTACGGCATGCGCGCCCTGGAGTTCGACGGCGTCAACGACAGCCTCCACCACCCCCACGACGGCGGTGGCGCCATGGAGTTCCTGACCGACCACGGCAGCTTCGACGACCTCCCCTACGAGTTCGTCATCGAGACCATGCGCCGCAAGCACCCCAAGTTCCTCGACACCACGGGCACCGGCACCGTCCACGGCGGCCGCCTCGCCGAAGAGTCCACCCTCACCCGGTAGGAGAACCCCCATGACCAGCACCCCGCCGCCCGTCGACGGATGGGACGCCTCGACCCGGATCGGCGTGGTCGTGCCGCACGCCGACGTCGGCCCGGAGGCCGAACTGCAGGCCGTGGCCCCCGCCTCCGTCTCCGTCCACGGTTCGCGCGTGCACTTCGCCGCCATGCGCGCGGGCGGCGAGATGGACGAGAAGATCCCGTACGACCCGATCCTGTCCTTCGTCCAGGCCCCGTACCTGGACCAGGCCGTCGAACTGCTCGCGGCCTCTCCGCTGCACGCCCTGACGCTCGGGTTCACCTCCTCCAGCTACGCGTTGAAGGCCCAGGGCGAACGGGAGTTGTACGAGCGGCTGCTGCCCGTCACCCGGGGGCTGCCGATCACCGGCACCACCAAGGCCGCCCGGGCCGCCTTCGACGCCCTGGGCGCCCGCCGGATCGCGCTGGTGAACCCGCCGTGGTTCACCGACTCGCTCTCCGGCCAGGGGGCCGACTACTTCCGCGAGTTCGGCTACGAGGTGGTCCACCACGGCCCCTGCGGACTGCCGTCGAACCAGAAGGCCATCACGCCGGAGAACCTGTCGGCCTGGATCCGCGGCACGGTGGCGGAGCACCGGCCGGATGCCGTCCTGGTGGCCGGCAACGGCATCCGGGCGGTGGGCACCATCAAGCCGCTGGAGGAGGAGCTCGGGTTCAACGTCGTCACCGCGAACCAGGTGATCCTCTGGCACGCCCTCCACCTGGCCGGCGCCGCCGGGACCGCTCAGGAGATCACCGACTACGGACAGCTGTTCGCCACGAACCCGAAGGACGGCCACGCGTGAGCCTGTTGGACGCCCAGGCCTACGAGGCCGTCTTCGGGACGCCGGAGGGCGACACCTACCGCATCCCGCTGGTCTGCTGGCGGGAGGACGGCGACCACCTGTTCGGCGTGGTCCTGGTCAAGGGGCACCTGCGGCGCACGGACCAGCTGTCGGACTTCCTGCGGTACGACCGCCGCAACGGCTCGCGCGGGGACGAGGCGCCCGCGACGACCTTCGACCCGGCGACGGCGGACGGTCGGGTGGACGACTCGTACGTGCCCGCCATTCGGTGACATCCGCCCATTTGGCGGCGTCCGCCATTCGGTGCCGCCCGTCCGTCGACCGGCGGCCCCCGCGGAGGGTGCGGTCATTTGTGAAGTCCCGGTGAGATAACGGGACCCGGCGCTCCGCTTTTCCCGGCCGCCCGGCCGGTGCTCGACTCACTTATCGCAATTCGCTATTCGGTCAATGCCTATTCGCCGCCGATCGGAATGGATCCTCCCGCCGCCCGTCGGGCCGCCGCGCACCCGGCGGTTTTCCCGGGCACTCCGGATCCACCGCACCCCGGGCCTCCCTGCCCCGGGGTGCGGTGCCGTACTCGGCCTCACGCAACCTCCCCCGAGGACCGTCATGTCCCCGCCCGGCCACGCTTCCGCCACGTCTCGGCCACGCTCCGGCCACGCTTCCACCACGCCCCGGATCCCGGTGGCGCGGAGGGGATCACCGCAGGTCGAGCCAGGTGAACGCGAGTTCGACGATACGTCAGGACGCCGCCGGGACCGGGGTATGCTTGCCGCGTCGTCACGGGGGCTGGTGCACGAACGAGCCGGAGGGGCCATGCAGCTCACACGAAGTCCCTGGGGCGCCCAACGGTCCGCGGCCGCACCCGTCGCGCGGTACCGGCGCGCGCCGCAGTGCTGAGGCAGGCCCGCGCGGAACAGACCCGCTCCGCCCTGATCGACGCCGCCGCCGGACAGTTCGCCCGGCACGGCTACGCCGGCGCCACCCTGGCGCGGATCAGCCAGTCCGCCGGGGTCACCTCGGGTGCGCTGACCTTCCACTTCCTGACCAAGGAGGACCTCGCGCAGGAGGTGCTCAGGGCGGGGGCGGCCGCGACCTCCTCGGCCCTGGACGAGGTCCAGCAGCTCACGACGCCCGGGCTGGCCGCGGTCAGCCGGCTCACCCAGCTGCTGGCGGCCTTCCTCCAGCAGGACGTCCGGGCCCACGCGGCGATGCGGCTCGCGCACGAGTGCCCCGGTTCGCAGGGGGCTTGGGAGCAGGCCTGGCGGCCCGCCCTGCTGCACGCGCTGGAACTGGCCCGGGCGGGCGGCACCACCGACGCGGAGCTCGCCGACATCGAACTGCTGGTCGCCTACCTGCTGGCCGGCGCCGAGGCGCAGCTGCGCTCCGGCCGCCCGGTCAGCGTCGTGGAGCACGAGCTCGGCCGACTGTGGCGCCGGGCCGGGGCGGGCTTCGGCGCCCGGCCGGAGGACGGCTCCGACCCCTGCGAGCACGACCGGACGCCCGCCCCGCCGCGGTTGCGCGGCCCGTCCCGGGGCGACGCGGCCCGCAACGAGGGGTGACCGGGCGGTAGACGTACGGCGACCGCGGGGACACCCGGCGGCACGCCCCTGACCTGCGGGGCCGATGTCCCGCAGGGCGTGCCGTGCCCGGATCCGCGGGGGCGATTCCATTTCCCGCGTGGACCGCGGACCCCGGCCGCCCCTTCCCCGGGCCGGGCGCGGGCGATTCGTGCCAGGGCTTTGTATCGAGTTGGCGAAGTGGCGACCGGAAGTCCTTTACCCGAGAAAAAAATAGTGCTCATTCTTTAGTGTGGGTGGATCTGTGTGAAAGCCGCAGCCGCAACACGGGAGGGGTAGCTATGAGGGGATGGGACTCCGTCACCCAGTTCACGGACCAGCTGTTCGGCCACTTGCGCCGAGCTGACCAGCGCAAGTGGGCCCACACCTACGTCAACGGCCTCCTCAGCACGCCCGGGAAGAAGTCCATCCGCCGGCTGGCGGCCGTGTCGAGCGACTCCCCGACCGCTTCGCAGGCCCTGCACCAGTTCGTCAACGAGAGCCCCTGGGAGTGGGATCCGGTCTGCGACCAGCTCCGGCAGTGGGTCGAGGACCGGGCCCGGCCCAAGGCCTGGACGATCGCCCCCGTGGTGCTGCCCAAGCGCGGTGAGAAGTCCTGCGGGGTGCACCGCCGCTTCATCCCGCACACCGGACGGACCGTCAACTGCCAGATCGGCATGGCGGTCTTCATGTCGACGGAGGCGGGGGAGTTCCCCGTGGGCTGGTGCCTGTTCCTGCCGGAGACGTGGGCGGCTCAGGGGCCGCTCCGCGAGCAGGCCCGGATCCCGCACACCGCCACCGCCTCGTGCGAGGGCCAACTCCTCAACCTGATCGACCAGATGGCGCAGACCTCGCAGTACGACCCGGTCCCGGTGGTGGTCGACCTGGACGGCTACCTGGACTCGCGCCGGCTCGTCGAGGGCCTGACCCGGCGCGGGCTGGACTTCGCGGTCGCGATCCCGGACAGCTTCCCGCTGGCCCCGCTGGAGCACCAGGCCTCCGGCTCCCGCCGGCCCGTGGCCGCGGCGGCCCGGACGGTGAGCGAGCGGTGCCCCGAGGTGCGCTCCGGGGTCTGCAGAGCGGGCTGGGCGTCCGTGCGCGACGGCCTGGTGCAGGTTCCCGGCGCCGTCGCGGCCGACCAGAGACCGCAGCCGTTCCGGCTCTTCACCCAGCCCGACGAGGACGCGACGGGTGCGGGGCAGCTCTGGCTCACCAGCATGGTGCACCGGCCGGTCGACGAGCTGCTGGAGTACGCGGAGCGGCACGCCGCGACCGGGGAGACCGTCGAACTGCTCGAACGGCGGTTCGGGCTAAGGGACTTCGAGGGCCGCTCGTTCCCGGGGTGGCACCACCACATGGCCCTGGTCTCGGCCGCCTTCACCTACAGCCGCCTGGCGGCCGACCTCGGCATGCGGGCCTTCCGCCCCGGCCCGGGCGCCGGAACTGACGGTCTGGCGAGGCCGCCGCTCGTGCCCTGCTCCCGGTGGGTCCGGGAAGCCTCCCTGGGGTACCCCGTAGCAGTCTGAGCCGTCGCTTCGGGCGCGCCGCCGACCCCTCCCGGCACGCCCGACGCGCTCGGCGCGGGGTCGACGATGCCCCAATTGTCGTGCCGGCATGAGCTGATGAGCGTGGGTCAGGCGAAGTTCTTCACCGCCGGCGATTGACAGCAAGATGTATGTTCATGCAAGCTCTACCTGTCCGCCTGAGGTTCTCACGGGCAAAAACAACATGTACATACAAGCAACTACCTGGGGACTCCATGCCTGATCCCACGGCACCCACCGTCGACACCGCGACCGCGGTCTGAGCGGGGGAGCAGCGTTGCGTTATTCCGAACTCTCCGAGAGCGAGCTGACCGAGTACGCCCGCGAGGCGGTACGGATCAGCCGCGAGCACGTCGCCACGGGCGGCATCCCGTTCTCCGGTGTGGTGATCAACAGCGGCCGGATCCTCGGCACCGGTGTCAACCGGGTGCGCGAGGACAACGACCCCACCGCGCACGCCGAGGTCACCGCACTGCGGGCGGCCGCCGCCAAGTACGGACTGCACGCCACCGCCGGATCCACCCTGATCGCCTCCGGCGAGCCCTGCGCCCTGTGCTACATGGCGTCGCTGTATTTCAGCGTCAGCCACATCGTCAACGTGGTCGACCGCAAGACGGCCGCGCGGTACGGCTTCGACTACACCAGCTCGTACTCGATCTTCGCCGAGGACCCGGAGACCTGGCCGATCAAGGTCACCTCGATCCAGATCCCGGAAGGCACGGCGCCGTTCGAGGACTTCCTCACCATGGAGCGGGGGCGGCCGTGAGCGGAACGGCAACCGGCAGGATCGGCATCAAGGTCTGGTCGGACTACGTCTGTCCCTTCTGCATGCTGGCCGAGGGCCCGCTGCACGAGGCCACCCGCGACCTCGACGTCGACATCGAGTGGATGCCGTTCGAGCTGCGGCCCCACCCCACCCCGACGCTGCGCCCGGAGGACGACTACCTGCCGGCGATCTGGGACCGCGCCGTCTACCCGATGGCCCGCCGCCTCGGCGTGGACATCACCCTCCCGACGGTCTCGCCGCAGCCCTACACCCGGCTGGCCTTCGAGGGCTACCGGTACGCGGCCGAGCACGGCCGGGCCGCGGAGTACACCCCGCGGGTGCTGCGGGCCTTCTTCCAGGAGAACCGGGACATCGGCGAGGTGGCCGTCCTCGCCGACATCGCCGCCGAACTCGGCCTGGACGGCGCCGACTTCGCCGAGGCGCTGACGTCCGGCCGGTACACCGAGGCGCACCGGGCGGCGCTGCGGGACGCGGAGGCCAACCGGGTCTCCGTCGCGCCCACGATCATCATCGACGGACGCCACCGCATCGAGGGCGTGCCCTCCGTCGCCCAGATCCGCAAGGCCGTGCTCGACGCCCGGGCCGAGCAGGACGCCCTCGGGGACGCCGCTCCCGCCTGCGGGATCGACGGCTGCTGAACCGGCCCTGACGCCCGGTTCCCCCGCCTTCCCCCCGCCTTCCCACCCCCCGCGTTCCCCTGCCTTCCCGCGTTCCCCCGCTTCCCCCCTGCTCCCCCGTCTTCTCCCCGCTCCACCCCTCCCCGTCAACGCCGACCTCCCAAGAACGAAAGGACCAGCCATGCAGTGGTTCTACCTCGCGATCGCGGACATCTTCGAGATCGCCGTCGCCATCGCGGCCGGCAAGGCCGAAGGCTTCAAGAACCGTACGTGGACCGCCGTGACCCTGATCACCGGCGCCCTCGGCACCTTCTTCCTCAGCAAGGCACTGCTGACCTTCGACGTCGGCGTCGGCTACGCGATCTGGACCTCCGTCGCCGGCGTCGGCATCACCCTCCTCGGCGCCCTGCTCTTCGGCCAGCGCCTGAACTGGCGCAAGGCCGTCGGCATCGCCGTCATCATCGCCGGCGTCGTCGGCCTCCAGCTCAGCGGCGCTGCCTGATCCTCCCGCCCCCACCCGGCTCCACCTCCCGAAAGGACCCGTGCACATGTCCGACACCGGCCGCAACTCGGTCAACCCGTGGATCATGCTCCTGCTCGCCGGCGGCTTCGAAGTCGGCTACGCGCTCGCCGTCGGTGGAAGCCACGGCTTCACCCGGCTGACCTGGTCACTGGTCGCCGTCGTCTTCTTCCTCCTGACCCTCTGGGCCCTGAGCGCCGCGCTGCGCACCATCGACGTCAGCATCGGCTACGCCGTCTGGGCCGGCATCGGGTCGGTCGGCGCGGCCCTGCTGGGGCCCGTCGTCTTCGACGAGAGCCTCACCCCGGCCAAGGCCGTGTGGCTGGCCGTGATCATCGCCGGCGTGGTCTGGCTCAAGCTCGCCGACCGGCCGCAGAAGTCCGCCGAGACCGCCGCCGCGCCGCGTGAGGTCCAGACCGCGGACGCCTGACGGGCGCGCCGCCCCGGTGCGGGAAGCCGCCGCGCCGCTCGTGAGGCGCACCCCGGCCCGGTCCCGACCGGGTGGGTGCGGAGCGGCCGGGGTGTGGTTCAGGGCCTCCTGGTGGCCGGTCGGATGTCGGAATCCGATCGGGCAGCCAGGAGGCCCTTCCCGCGTTCTTCGGGCCGGGATCCGGCGGCCGAGGAAGAGGTGGGCCGCCCGCGGGCGGAAGGCCGCAGCCAGCCGGCCCGACGGTCTCCGCCGGTCGGGACAGGCCGACCGGGGACCACATCCTCTGGGCGAGGACCGGCAGGCTCTTCTCGATCAGGCCGCGCACCTGGAGTTCCGTGTAGTCCTCGTGCACCAGGTCGTTCCAGACTCCCGGCATTGCACCGGGCAGGTGGGGGTCCTGCTCGGCGACGCTCTGGTCGCCGGAGAGATCGCGGGGTGCAGAACCTCCCGGACCGGGTGGGAGCGGACGGTGGGGCAGCTCCGGACCGGACAGAGAGAGGCCTCCGCCAGGTCGACTGCCTGGCGGAGGCCTGTTCATGGACGATGTGCTGGTGGTCGATCCTCCCGCGTACGGGACCGATCAGGAACGTCGTCGGCTGAGCCGCAGGGCCCCCGCGCCGGCGGCGAGGAACGCGGCGGAGAGGCCGAGGAGGACCGGTGTCTTCGGGGCGCCCGTCTGGGCCAGCTCGCCGTGGTGGTGGTGGCCGGAGTGGTGCTCCTCGCCGCCGCCGTGGTGGGCAGGCTTGTGCGGCGGGCGTGCCTTCACTTCCTCCGCAACGAACTTGACCTTGTTCAGATTGTGTGCGGACTGCTGGTTGAACTGGCTCTGCTGGTTGGAGAGGTTGTTGGCCTGCGAGGCCGACTGGTTGTTGAGGGCCGAGTTCTGGGCGCTGTTGTGCGCGGAGTTGTTCGAATTGCTGGTGGCGCTGTTGTTGGCGCTGTTGTTCAGATTGTTGGCCACGGTGTTCTGCACGACGACGGTCACGGCGACGTGCTGGTCCTGGCCCTGGTTCTGCTGGGCGTTCTGGTCCTGACCCTGGCCCTGGTTCTGGCCTTGGTTCTGGTCCTGGCCCTGACCCTGGTTCTGCTGGCCGCTCTGGCCCTGACCCTGCTCCGAGCCGCCGTGCTCTCCGTGCTCGCCGTGCTCTCCGTGCTCTCCGTGTTCGCCGTGTTCGCCGTGTTCGCCGTGTTCGCCGTGTTCGCCGTGTTCCCCGTGTTCGCCGTGTTCGCCGTGTTCGCCGTGTTCCCCGTGTTCCCCGTGCTCGCCGTGCTCCCCGTGCTCCCCGTGCTCGCCGTGCTCCCCGTGCTCCCCGTGCGGGGGAGCGCCAGGGGTCTCGGGCAGGCAGATGCAGTCGGAGGGGCCGGGGCCGGGAATGTGGCCGTGGGACTCGTGGCCGGGTGCCTGCTCGCAGGGCGCGCCGCCGTTCGCCCAGGCGCCCTCGGGAAGGGCCGATTCCGGCGCCTGTTCCATCGGCGGGCCCTGCTCGGCGGGCCGGGCCGAGTCGTCCGGCTGAACCGAACCCGGCTCCTGGACGTCGGCCGGGACCCCCTCGGGTCCGAGGCCGTCGCCGGCGTCGGCGCGGTGGGCCGGGTGGGTGAGCTGCATCGACTGGAGATCGCTGCGACTGCTGCCGGCCCAGGCGCCGTCCGAGGAGACACCGTTCTCCTCGGCGAGCCTCAGCAGGCTGTCGACCCATTCGCCCTGGGCCTGCGACGAGTCGACGGTCACGCTGTGGTCGGTGGCGGGCGAGGCGTGGGCCACACCGCCGGCGCCCCAGAGGAGGGCGGCCGACGTCAGGCCCGACAGGACCAGGGTGGTGATTCGAGTTCGCATGGTGCTCCTGGATGATCCGCAAAACGGATCTTCTGAATACGCGCCTCTACCACCGGGAGACGAAATGCGCCGCCGCGAGTTAACCGGCCTGGCCCAATGAATTGCTGAGAACGGGGGACTGCCGCCCGCACGGTCCGCCCCGCCGTCCTCGCCGGTGCTCCGTGGCCGTACCCGGCCCCGAACGTCCGGCGTGACCGCGCGAGCTCCGTCGGTGACATGCAGGGAGCGCGATTTGCCCTGAACATCCCTTACATGAGGATCTCAATCCCGGCAGCGGTCCTGGCGGGCTGCGCCACCGCCCTGCTCTTCCCGCCCACGTTCGCCGTTGCGGACACCTCGGTCGCCCCGGCACCGCGCGCCTCCGCCGGAGGCGGCTCGGTCACCTCGGTGGCCCTCGCGCCCGGCGGAACCGTCGCGCCCCGGGCCACCCGCGCCTTCGAACTCCTCGGCGTGGTCTGGGACGGTTCCCCGACCGCCCTCGCCGGCGGCTCCGTACGCGTGCGCACCCGCGATGCCGTCACCGGCCGCTGGGGCGACTGGCACACCCTGGGGGCCGAGGCCGTCGACGGGCCCGACTCCGTCCAGCACGGTTCCACCGCCCCGCTGTGGGCCGGACGCAGCAACGGCGTCGCGGTCGACGTGCACCCCGGTCCGGCCGGTCTGCCGCACGGACTGCGGGTCGAACTGGTCGACCCCGGTCAGGGGGCGGCCTCCGCCGACACCCAGTCCCTTCCCGAACACGTGGCCGGGCCCGAGGCGCTCGCCGCGCCGCGCCCCGGCATCGTCACCCGGGCGGGCTGGGGCGCGGACGAGTCCATCCGTGAAGCGGGCTTCGTGTACACCGGCTCGGCCCGGGTGGCCTTCGTCCACCACACCGACACCGCCACCGCCTACGCCTGCTCCGACGCGCCCAGGGTGATCAGATCGATCTACCAGTACCACGTGCAGAGCAACGGCTGGCGGGACATCGGCTACAACTTCCTGGTCGACCGCTGCGGCACCATCTACGAGGGCCGCGCCGGCGGCGTCAACCAGCCCGTCCTCGGCGCCCACACGCTCGGCTTCAACACCAACTCCTCCGGCATCGCCGCGATCGGGACGTTCAGCTCGGACGATCCGCCGCAGGAACTGCAGGACGGCATCGCCAAGATCGCCGCCTGGAAGCTCGGCCTCGGCGGTTGGCAGGCCGACGGATCGGCCAAGCTCACCTCCGGTTCGAGCGACAGCCGCTATCCCAAGGGCACCGTCGTCGACTTCGACTCCATCTCGGGCCACCGCGACGGCGTGGCCACGGAGTGCCCCGGCGACGCCCTCTACGCCAGACTCCCCGCAATCCGTGACACGGCGGCCCGCCTCCAGGGCTGACGAGCCGGCGGTCCGTCGACGCGGCTACCCGTCGGCGGACCGTACCCGTTCCACCAGGAGAACCACGGCGGCACCGTCCGACTCCCTCCCGGTGAAGGTCGTCAGATCCGAACACAGCAGGTCCGCGCGCTCCTCCGTGCCGCCCGCCCGCCACCCGCTCGTCCCGGTGAGTCGCGCCAGGCGTTCCGCGAGCGGGGGGCCCGCGCCCCCGCATCCCCGGGCCGCGGCGACACCGTCGGAGCACACCACCAGGGTCTGCCCCGGGACGAAGGGCTCCTGACGCAAGAGCGGCTCGCCCAGGGCCAGTTCGGCCAGGCCCACGGGCGGACCCGGCTCGCACGCCACGGTTCGCACGCCGTCGTCGTGGGCGACCAGCGGCAACGGCGCATGCCCGCACGACAGGAGCAGCACCTCCGCCGCGCCGGAGAACTCCACGAACACGGCTGTCACGAGCACACCGGCCGCCACCGCCCCGGACACGCACGACTCCGCCCTGGCCGCCACCCCGGCCAGGGACGGCTCGTACTGTGCGGCCTCCCGGATCTCCCCGACCACCCTGGCGATCACCTGAACCGCCGCCGGCCGGCCGCCACCCCGGACGTCGCCCATCACCATCCGGACCCCGAACGGCGTCTCCAGCACCTCGCACAGCACGCCCCGGTCCTGGCCGGGGTCGGCCGTCGACACCCGCCGAACCGTCACCGCCAAGTCCCCCACCCGGCCGGGCGGTCGGAGCATCCCGCGCCGCACCGGACCCACCGTCGGCCCCAGCGCCCGGCGGCGTGCCCTGCGCAGCCGGGCGACGCCCCCGAGGACCACGACGGCCGCCAGGCAGCTGACCGCCGCGCCCGTGAGCAGCCGTCCGCAGCCGGCGGTGAAGTCCCGCCGCGGCTCCATCACCGTCCGTACGGCGATCGATGCCAGATGGAGGACGAAGGCCGCCCACGGGACGGCCTGGAGCACCGATGACTCCAGGGCGGGCGCGAAAATCGCCAGGGCGGCGGAATGCGCTGACCTGCTGAGCAAATCCGTTCCCGCGAGTACCCCGAGCGCCGACACCGTCAGCACCAGGCCGCGTGTGGAGAAAGTCGGAGTCGACATGTCGCGACCTTAGAGGAACGGTGGATCCGATCGCTCCCCGCGCGCATTCGACACCCGGAGCGCGACCGGCCTCACGATCAACTCGGACGCCTCGGACGCCTTGGACAAAGGGTTCTGATGGTGAGGAAGGCATTCTCGGGGATATCTTCGATATGACTAGTATAATTTGCTGGGAATGCCCTCGGGCAGGCTCGGTGAGTCCGCTCGGAAAGGCCATGTCGCGCTACCCTGTGTCAATATTTCCGACCCGACGGGAACGCGCAGATGACCACAGAGACATCACGGTTCGACGGCACCGCGGGGATGCGCTGCGGAACGGCGGCGGAGCGGTGCCAGTACAAGAACCTCCCCCTGTGCGACCTCCCCCCGCTCGGTGTCGTCCGTCGCGCCCGGCTCGCCTTCGAGGACCTGCGCGAGAGCCGGAGCGGTCTTCCCGCACCCGGTCGGGCCTCCCGCTTCTCCGTGGGGGACTGGGTCCGGGTGAAGGACGAGGCGGCGGTGCGTGCCACCCTCGACGCCGAGGACCGGCATCGGGGGCTCTGGTTCACCCGTAGCCAATGGTCGTTCTGCGGTGGGGTCCACCGCGTCGAGCGCGTCGTGCGGCGCATGGTGGACGACCACTACCGCATGCGACGCCTGGCGGACACCGTCACGCTGGCCGGTGCCACCTGTCACGGTGCCGACGGCACCCAGGGCTGCGGACTGGACTGCGCCCTGCTGTTCCGCGACGCATGGCTGGAGCCGGCCTCCGCGCCGCTGCCGCCCGCCCGGTCGGCCACGCGATGGGCCACCGTACGGAGTCTCGCGGAGATCAACGCGACCCTCGGGGCCGATGGCCGCCTGGACGGCGTGCCCTTCCAACCCGGTATGGAACGCCATGTCGGCACCCGCCACGGAGCCTTCGAGCTGCGCCATCGGTCGCTCGCGTGGTGGCAACGGCCCGCCGGAGGACGGTGGTTCATCCTCCGGGGCCTCCGCTGCGGCGGCGAGCCGGTGGCCAACGGCTGCGACCGCCAGTGCGCACTGCTCTGGCACGAGTCCTGGCTGCGGCTGGAGCCCGGCACCGCCGATTCCTGATCGCGTCGCGAGCTCCGGCTCCGCGGACGCCCGTGAGCCGTCAACTGTGCGTTGTCAGCTGTGAGTTGTCAGCGCTGCCAGCGGTCGCGCGCCAACTTGGCGATCATGCGCAGCGGCCCGTCCCGGTCGCCGATGTAGGCACGGGGAATCGCGTACCGCCCGCCGTGGGCTCCGGGGCTGACCGCGCACCCGTAGCTGTAGCCGGCTCCCGCCACCGCCGCCACGGCAGCGGCGTCGAGCGAACCGTAGGGGTAGCAGAACCCCGCGACCTCCTGCCCCGTGAGGTCCTCCAGCGCATGGCGGCTGCCGGTGACCTGGGCCGCCAGATCCTGGGCACCGAGGCCCGCCAGACGCTGGTGCGTCAATCCGTGCGAGCCGATCTCCAGCCCGGCGGCGGCGACCTCACGGACCTGGTGCGCCGTCATCAGCGGTTTGCGCGGGCCCAGCTGGTCCCAGTCGTTGTACCCGCCCAGTCGGCCGGCCACCACGTAGACCGTCGCGGTGAAGCCGTACTCCACCAGTGCGGGCATGACCTCCTCGGTGAAGTCGCGGTACCCGTCGTCGAAACTGAGCCCGACCAACCCCCGAGCGGTGCCCTCCCGATGGCAGCGCAGCAGGGTTTCCACCGCCACCCCGCGCAGGCCCCAGGAGGACAACCAGCGCAGCTGGCGACGAAAGCGTGCGGGGGAAACGGTGATCATATAGGGGTCGTCGCGTGCGATCGCCACGGAGTGGTACATCAGCGTCCACGGGAAATGCCCCGCCATTGTGCCGGTCGCCTGACCTGGAATGCTGCGTGGTCGGATGAATCGCACGTTCTGCTCCAGCTCCTCGGCGGCACCGCGTGTATCGGATGGAGTTCAAGGAAACTGAGATTCTGACAGCGATGGACCAGCTGTCCATCCGCGCCCGGCCAACCCGGAGCTTTTCACCCGAATGGCAGACCGGCCGGGGCGCTGTCGACCGCGGGGAGGCAAGGGTCCTCGGAGCCGTGGGGTGTGTCCTGCCCCGGGCCTGTCCGTGGGGGGTACGGGCGGGCCCGGGGGTTGGTGGGCGGTGGGGGCGGGTCAGATGCGGGTGGCGGTGAGGAGGTGGTAGTCGAGGAGGCCGTGGCGCCAGGAGGGGAGGAAGTTGCGGGTCCAGTGGTCGTTGGGGACGGCGTCGGCGAGGTAGCGGTCGAGGCCGGGCCAGACGTCGGGGCCGATGGATTCGGTGCCGACGTCGGTGAAGCCGGCGTCGGTGAGGTCGGTAGTGAAGCCGTCGAGGGTGTGGGCGACGTCGAGTCCGTCGGCGAAGCTGGCGAGGAGGATCTTGAGGCGTTCGGCGATCTCGGGGCCGGGGGCGGCGAAGAAGGTGGTGACGACCAGGCGGCCGCCGGGGCGCAGGACCCGGGCGGCTTCGCGGGCGAAGCCGGTGAGTTCGCGGAAGTGCTGGGCGGCCTCGACGGAGTAGACGCCGTCCAGGGTGGCGTCGGCGAAGGGGAGTTGGGCGGCGGAGCCGAGGGTGTAGGCGAGCCGGTCGGGGTAGGTGGCCAGGGCGCGGGCGTTGACGGCGCGGGCGCGTTCGATCTGGTCGGGGTGGATGTCGACACCGGTGACGGAGGCGAAGCGGAACTCCCGTAGCGCGAGCGCCGTACCGAGGCCGCGGCCGCAGCCGACCTCCGCCAGGCGCAGCTGTCCGCGTGGCTCCGGGAAGGCGTTCAGCACCCGGCGGTAGAGCTGCTCCTGGCTGTGCACCCGGTCCTCGGCGGACGGGGCGGTCAGGTCGATGCCGTGCCAGTCACCGAAGTTGATGAATCCGCCCGCGAAGGACGGCGCGGTGCTGAGGTCGTCGGCACCGTAGGTGCGGCGCACTGTCGGGGGGATGTGGTTGTGGTCCATGGGCCGTCGGGTCTCCTGCTCGTGGGCGCCCGGCGGTCGGGCGCGCCGAGGTACGTACCCAAACCTGTGGTGGTCCGAACACGGTACGTGACGGGGCGGGTTCGGGGTTGACGGGGCGTGGAAACCCGGTGTCCGACGGGGGTGCGGGTCCGCTACAGTCCGCCGGTGGCCGACCGGACCGGCCCGATCCACCGGACACGCCCCAGGGCCAGAGCACGAGGAGCACGACCCCGCATGAGCACCGACGACCGACCCGTACCCTCGTTGACCGGTGGCGAGCGCGAGATGCTGCGCGAGTTCCTGGACTTCCACCGGGCGACCCTCGCCATGAAGTGCGAGGGCCTGACCGACGAACAGCTGCGGCAGCGCTCCAGTCCGCCGTCCGCGCTGAGCCTGCTCGGGCTGGTGCGGCACATGGCCGAGGTGGAGCGCACCTGGTTCCGCCGGGTGATCGACGGCGAGGACGTCCCGCTGGTCTGGTCCCCCGACGGGGACTACCAGGTGGCCTACGACCCGACCGGCGCCACCCGTGCCGAGGCCTTCGCCGCCTGGCGGGCCGAGGTCGAGCACTCCCGCCGGATCGAGCTGGCGGCGCCCTCGCTGGACGTCACCGGCTACCAGGCGCGCTGGGGGGCCGAGGTGTCGCTGCGGCTGGTGATGCTGCACCTGATCCACGAGTACGCCCGGCACAACGGGCACGCGGACTTCCTGCGGGAGGCCATCGACGGCACGGTCGGGGCGTAGGGCGTAGGGCGTAGGCCTTGGGGGCGTGGGGGCCCGGGGCCGGGGTGGCGGGCTACCAGCCGAGCAGGTGGGTGCGGGCGGTGAGGGCCGCCAGCACCGACTTGGCGGTGGTCTCCGGCGTGAGGTCGGTGGTGTCCAGCTCGTGCGGGGTGGCGGGGGCCGCGCCGGTGAGGACGACGTAGTGCAGGGCCGCGCCGGTGGTGCGGCTCTCGCGGCGGAAGGTGTCCAGGGTCGCCGGGGCGTCGGCGCACTCGACGACGACCTGGTAGCCGCCGGTGGCGTAGGCGAAGGCGGCCTGGGCGGTGGCCGCGAGCGCGGTGGCCTGCTGCCGGTCGGCCCCGGGCAGCTGCGGCGGGACCTGGCCGTTGCGGATGACCCGGAGGAAGTCGTCCGTCCGCAGGTGGACGCTCGGGCGCAGCTCCTGGACGAGCAGCCCCGCGACCGGGCTGCCGCCCCCTGCTCCACCGGCGGCCCCGGTGGGATCGGCGGCCCCGCCGGGGTCGACGAGGACGAGGACGCCTCCGGCGCCCCGGCCGCCCCCGAGCTCCGGCCCACCTACGGTCGTACGGTTCACAGCTGCTGATCCCTTCGCGGGCCGGGGACGGGACGGGTACGGACGGGCAGCCGGGGCGAGACGGTGGGCGTGCGGAGGAGCCGGTCGCCCCGGATACGGACAGCCGACCGCCTCGTCCCTACGACTGATGCGTTTCGGGGATCAACCTAGTCCAAACGGGTGCCCCGAGTCGTCCCCCTCCCGGCCAGTGGGCGGGTCGCCGGACCCGTTCAGCGCTCCTCGGCGCGCAGCACGATCGGGTTGGTGAGGGCCGCCATCGGCCCCCACGGCAGGTCCGGACCCATCGCGTTGCCCTTGCCGGACGTCCCGTCCGCCCTCGGGTGGCGCACCTCGGCGCGGACGTAGGCGGCCAGCGAGGCCGTGGTGCGCCAGACGACCGTGCCGGAGCCGTCGGCGGGCAGCGACTCCTGGTGCAGCTGCCCCTCGTCGGTGATCAGCCGGACGGTGCCGCCGGGCACGCCGGAGACGGCGAGCCGGACGTCCACCGGGGCGTCGGCCGGGACGGTCAGCTCCTCACCGATGCCCGCCCGGCGGCCGTGGCCGGTGGCGGTGAGGTCGAGCCGGACGGCGGCGGACTCGGCCAGCCAGCTGCGCCCGGCGCGCAGCCCGTCGAGGACGGCGTCGCGGGTGAGGTCCTCGGCGAGGACGACGTTGTGCGGCAGGCCGATGACCTGGGGCGCGCTGTGGGCGTCGCTGTTGCCCATCGCGGGCCGCCAGGAGCGCCCGCCCCGCAGGGCCACCGCGAGCTCGGAGTCCCAGGTGTCGACGGCCGACTCGTCGTCGTAGGTCCACGGCCCGTTCCACACCTCGACGGCATCGGCCTGCTCGTAGCCGAACTTCCACTGGCAGGCGACGTACGGGCAGTACGGGTGCGCGGGCACCACCAGGCCGCCGGAGCGGTGGACCTGGCGGACGAAGCGCGGGAACTCCTCGTCGCGCGAGCGGTAGCGCCAGTCGACGAACTGGCCGGCCTCCAGGCCCAGGGCCAGCCAGTGGCCGTTGCGGGTGGTGACCTCCTCGCCGGGCACGATCAGCAGGTCCGGGCCGGCCAGCGGACCCCAGACGGCGTGCGAGGAGCTGGTGTTGTGGTCGGTGGAGACGATGAAGTCCAGGCCCGCGGCGCGGGCCCCGGCGGCCACCTCCTCGGGCAGGCGGCGGCCGTCGGAGTGCACGGTGTGCAGGTGGCAGTCGCCCCGGTACCAGGCCCGGCCGCGGCCGCGGGCCCGCTCCGGCGGGTAGTGCGGGGTGAACTCCGGCCCCGGTTCGCCGAACCGCAGGGTCACCTCGACGTGGTACTCCAGGCCCTGCGGGGCGACCTGGTACGGGCCCAGGACGAGGTGCCAGGTGCCCGGGTTGATCGGGCCGGGGAGGTAGCCGGGGGTGGCGGAGCCGCGGGCGAGCGCGAACTCGGTGCGGAAGCCGCCGGACCAGCCGCGGAAGCCGTCGCCGCCGAGGTCGGTGCCGCGCTCGTCGAAGATGCCGATGTCGCAGGAGTTGCCGGGGGTGCCGGCCGGGACCGGCGGCTTGTCGTAGCCGTAGGAGACGGCGATCTCGCGGACGCCCTCGGGGACTTCGAGCGGGAGGTAGACGAAGTCGGGGGAGCCGGTGGGGAGGTGGCCGGTGAGGGTGAGGGTGCGGTCGGTCCGGTTCGCGTCCTGGTCCGCGTGGCGGTCCGCGTCGCGCTTCGGGGCGGCCGAGGCGGTGCCCGCGGCACCGGCCGTGGCGGCCAGGCCGAGGGCGGTGGCGGCGCCGGTGGCGAGGCCGGTGCGGAGCAGGTCGCGGCGGGCGGGGTGCGGGGGAGCGGCGGGCTGCGCGGGCCGGGCGGGGGGCGTCGGGTCGGTGGGAGGTGTGGGGTCGGCGGGCATCGGGGCCTCCGGGCTGGGGTGGGCTGGTCCGTCCGTTCGCCTACCCCCGGGGGTGAACCCGGGGTGAGGCGGGACCCACCGGGGTGGGGCGGGCCGGTGAAAGAGGGGCCCGGCCAGGGCGGGGCGAGTTGCGGGGAGTGACGGATGACCGGTTCATAGTCATGTGGTGGTTCGTACGGCAGGTGACGACGGGGCGGTCGGGAGGCAGGCGTGGCACTGAGTCGGCGGACGCTGCTGGCGGCGGTGGTGGGCGGGGGTGCGCTGGCGGGGTGCGGGTCGAGGCACGGTGCGGAGGGGGGCAGGGCAGCCGTCGGCTCGACGGGGACTCCTGCGGGGACCTCTTCGCCGAGTCCTTCGGCGACCTCTTCGCCGAGCCCTTCGGCGGCGCCTTCGGGGAGTCCTGCGGGCACGGCGTCGGCCGAACCCTCCGCTGCCGCGACCCCCCGGGAGCCGGGCCGGGCCGAGCTGGTCCAGCGCTACGCGGCCGTGGCGCCGACCGCCTGGGGCCTGGACCTCTCCGGGGTGGTCACCGGGCTGCCGGAGGGCCAGCAGGCCACGGCGCTCACCTTCGACGCCTGCGGGGGACCCGGCGGGAGCCGCTACGACGCCGAGCTGATCGACTTCCTGCGCGCCCACGATGTCCCGGCCACGCTGTTCCTGAACGCCCGCTGGATCGACGCCAATCCGCGCACCTTCGAACAGCTCGCCGCCGACCCGCTCTTCGAGATCGGCAACCACGGCACCGTGCACCGCCCGCTCTCCGTGACCGGCCGGTCGGCCGAGGGGATCGCCGGCACGGGCGGGGTCGGCGAGGTGTACGACGAGGTGGCGGGCAACGCCCACAAGCTGACCGAGCTGCTCGGGCACCCGCCGCGGTTCTTCCGCTCCGGCACCGCGTACTACGACGACGTCGCCGTCCGGGTGGTCGCCGACCTGGGCGAACGGATCGCCGGATTCACCGTGAACGCGGACGGCGGGGCGACCCTCCCGGTCGCCGAGGTACGGCAGGAGGTGGCGTCGGCGCCGCCGGGGGCGATCGTCATCGGGCACATGAACCAGCCCGGCCACGGCACCGCCCGCGGGGTGGCGGCGGCGCTGCCGGGGCTGCTGGCGGCGGGGCGGCGGTTCGTCCGGTTGTCCGACGTGCTGTGAGCCCGAGGGTCAGGCCAGGCGGAGGCCGCCCGGGTGCCGCTCCTCGATGATGTCGACCAGCCAGTCGAAGACCGTCGGGCCCTTGCCCGCCCGGGCGGCGGCCAGCTCGGCCGCGACCTGCGCGCGGTTGGTGGGGTGGACCCGGGGGAGCTGCCGTTCCAGCTGGCGGACCGTCTCCGGGTAGCCGAGGGCGCGGCGGGAGGCCTCGTGGTCGCGCCACTCGATGACGTAGTCGTCATCGTCCGGCGTGCCGAAGCCGCCGCTCAGGCAGTCGGCGAAGGCGTCCAGGTTGCGGCCGAAGTAGCCGTCGGCGCCGATCTTCCGACCGACCTCCGCCCAGAAGTCCTCCAGGTTGCCGATCTTCCCGCCGTCGAGCACATAGGTCACCGTCACGGGGACGAGGATATGCCCGGGCGGCGAACCGCCGGGTGACGGCCGGTTACGACTGAACGGCGATCGCGGTGGCGAGCAGCCCGTCGCGCACCGCCCAGCGGCCCTCGAAGCCGTCCAGGCGGCGGCCGCCGACCACGGGGCCGGGGACCAGTAGCCGGGCGGTGAAGGTGCCGTCGGGGGAGAGGTCGAGCTCGGCCTCGTGGAAGTCCAGCCACAGCCGGGTGAGCGGGAACCAGGCCTTGTAGACCGACTCCTTGGCGCTGAACAGGATGCGGTCCCACGGCGTGTCCGGGTGTTCGGCGGCGAGCTTCGCCAGCCGTTCCTGCTCGACCGGCAGGGCGACGGAGTCCAGCACGCCCTCGGGGAGCGGCAGCGCGGGCTCGGCGTCGATGCCGACCGAGGCCAGGGTGCCGGCCCGGGTGACGGCCGCCGCGCGGAAGCCGTCGCAGTGGGTGAGGCTGCCGATCACGCCGTCCGGCCAGCTCGGTGCCCCGCGCAGGCCCGGGACGAGCGGGCGGTACGGGACGCCGAGGCGGGCCAGCGCGGTGCGGGCGCAGTGGCGGACGGTGGTGAACTCGCGGCGGCGCTTGTCCACGGCGCGGGCGACGGCGGCCTCCTCGGCGGGCTCCAGCCGGGCCTCGGGCGGGTCGTCGTAGGCCACCTCGGTCACCACGACGTCCGGCAGCAGGTCCCCGATCATGCGTTCCCCCCTGGGTCGGCGAGCGCGGGCGGCGGGCCGCGCGGAGCGAGCCTAACGCGGGCGGGCGGGCCCGGTCCGTGATCTTCGGCAAATCGGGGCCGCTCGCGCAGCGCCGGGAGCCCGGACCGGGGCCGCCCGCCCGGCGGCCGTCACCGGAAGGCCGTCACCGGGGGCGGCCGTCACCCGAAGGCGGCCGCGAGTGCGGCTGTCGGGGTCGGGTGCTGCCCGGGCGCGGAGCTGTGGTGACTGCCCGTCACTGTCCGAGCAGGTGGGCGAAGTCCAGTCCGAGGCTGCCGAGGACGGGCAGTGCACCGAGGTCGGTCACGCCGCCGACCGGGATGCTGTAGCCCTGGTTCACCTCGCGGGTCGCGGGTGCGGCGGCGGGCGAGGGGGCGGCGAGGGCGGGTGCGGCGAGGGCCGGGCTCAGGGCGGCGCCGAGGAGCAGGGCGGCGAGGGCGGTGCGCATGGGGGCGGGCCTCCGGGGCGGGCGGTCGTGACGGCCTGTCAACACCCTGTGTGGCGAGGCGGTCACGCATCTTCGCCCCTTCGGCCGCATTGGTAAAGATCCTTGCCTTGTGTTCATGGCAACACCAGGGAGGTCTGGACCATGCCGAGGACGGGCGCATACGTTCCCTTCACCGGGTGGGCATCGGATCGTCGGATCGGTCGCCGAACTGCACTGCGGCCTCGGTGACTTCTGGCTGTCATGCCCATGACCTTTCCCGGGATCGTCGAACCGGAGGGAACGAACCATGCGCGCCATCGGCAAGAACCTCAGGATCCTCGCGGGCGCCCCGCTCGCCGCCGCCGCCCTCATCGCCCTGACGGCCGGCTCCGCCAGCGCCGCGATACCGATCAACAAGCCGATGACCGGCAAGGCCACGTACTACACCGACGCGGGCTACGGCGCCTGCGGCACCCAGATCAACGCCTCCAACCAGATGCTGGTCGCCGTCTCGCACACCTGGTGGACCACCGCGAACCCCAACAACGACCCGGTGTGCAAGGGCATCTCGGTCAAGGTCACGTACCAGGGCAAGACCATCACCGTCCCGGTGAAGGACCAGTGTCCGTCCTGCGACTCCACCCACATCGACCTCAGCCAGCCCGCCTTCGCCAAGCTGGCCCCGCTCGACAAGGGCGTGATCAACGGCCTCACCTGGCAGTTCGTCAAGGCCGGGCTGAACGGCAGGACCGTCGAGCTGTCCGAGCCCGTCACCGGCTCGACCATCGGCTGACAGTCGCCCACCCCGCCGGGTCCACCTCCGCCGCTCGTGTGCGTGCGTACGGGGGTGGGCCCGGAGCTCTCAACTGCCAGGCGGGGAAGCCTCTGTGGCGCCGAGCCGTGGGGCCATGGCGAGCAGCAGCTGGACCGCCGGGGAGGCCGTCCGAGGGTTGTGGGCCAGGCCCAGTGAGACCGTCGGCACCGGGCGGGCCAGGCGGCGCAGGCTGACACCGGGGATCCGGAAGACCCGGGCCCGGCCCGCCGGGATCGGCGCGATGCCGTGGCCCGCCGCCACCGCGAGCAGCAGCTGCTCGTCGTCCGGCTCCTCGCGGACGATCCGGGGCGGCCGGTCGGGCCAGAGCTGGCCGGTGATCGACGCGTGCATCCCGGGCCCGTTGTCGCGCGGCCACAGCACCACCGGCTCGTCCCGGATCGCGCCCCGGTCGAGCCGACCGCGGCCCCGGGCGAGCGGGTGGCCGCTCGGCACCGCGAGCAGCAGTTCCTCCTCGGCGATGACCCGGCAGGCCAGCTCGGGGACGTCCAGCGGCGGACGGACGAAGGCCGCGTCCAGTCGCCCGGCGAGCAACTCGTCGACGTTGAGGGCGGTCCAGCCGGTCTGCAGGGCGACGTCCACCCGGGGGTAGCGGCTGCGGAACTCGCCCATCAGGGTGTCCGAGACGCCGCCGCGGGCCGAGCGGGTGTACGCCACCCGCAGGCTGCCCTGCTGCCCCCGGGCCACCGCCGCGATCCGCCGGTCGGCCTCGGCCACCTGGTGCAGCAGCTGCCGGGCCTCCTCGGCGACCGCGCCGCCGATCGGGGTCAACGTGCAGCCCCTGCTGGTGCGTTCGACCAGCTGCACGCCGAGCTGCCGCTCCAGCGCCTTGATCTGCTGGCTCAGCGCGGGCTGGGCCACCCGCAGTCGGTGGGCGGCCCGGGTGAAGTTCAACTCCTCGGCCAGGACGGCGAAGTAACGCATGCGACGGAGGTCCACCGGGCGATGATAGGCCCGCCGCGGTGGACCGGCGCCGGGCCCGCGCGCCGCCCACCGGCGGCGATAAGGGCGCCTTATCGCCGGAGGACGCAACCGGTCTTGGACGCCTCGCCGCCCGCCCCGCTTTCCTGGAATCCGGCCACCGCGGCCACCGCGGCCAGATCGGCCGGATCGGCCGGCGGGGAGTCGGTAGGAGGGGATCACCGTGGGTGTGGGCGTTGGTACGGGTGTTGGTACGGGCGTGGATGCGGATCCGGACCTGGGCGTGGGCCTGGACGTGGTCGTGATCGGCAGCGGGATCATCGGGCTCACCACGGCCCTGCGCCTCCAGGAGCAGGGCCTGCGGGTCGGGGTGGTGACGGCCGACGGGCTGCTGTCCACGGTCTCGGCCGTGGCCGCCGCCGTCTGGTACCCGGTGGGTGTGGAAGCGGGCGAGCAGGTGGCCGCCTGGTCGGCCGCCACCTACGCCGAACTCGCCCGGCAGGCCCGCGCCGGCGTGCCCGGCGTCGTCCTGCGCGACACCTGGATGCCCGCGCTCCGGCGTCAGGACGGCGGCACCCCCTGGTGGGGCGCCGGCGTCCCCGACCTGCGCCGACTGGAGCCGGCCGACCTCGCCCCGGCCTACGCGGACGGCTGGCGGTTCACCGCCCCCACGGTCGAGATGCCGCGCTACCTGCCCTGGCTGCTCGGCCGCTTCCGCGACGGCGGCGGCAAGGTGCTCCACCGGCGGCTCGACACCCTCCGGCAGGCCGGCGCCTGGGCGCCCGTGGTGGTCAACGCCGCCGGCCTCGGCGCCCGGCTGCTGTGCGGCGACGACGCGGTGCGGCCGGTGCGGGGACAGCTCGCCCTGGTGCGCAACCCCGGTCTGCGGGCCTCGCTGCGGATCCAGGACGAACCGGCCGGGTACACCTACGTCCACCCGCGCAGCCGGGACGTCGTCCTCGGCGGCACCTTCGAGGAGGGCAGCTGGGACCTGTGCGGCGACCGGGCGGCGGCCGAGGCGATCCTGGCCCGGTGCGCGGTGCACGTCCCCGAGCTGCGCGGAGCCGAACTCATCGGCTGCCCGGTCGGCCTGCGGCCCGACCGCAGGGGCGGGGTGCGGCTGGCGGTCGAGGAGGCGGCGGAGGGGGAGACGACGGAGAGGAAGGCGGCGGGCGGGGAGGCGGCGGCCGGGCTCCGGATCGTGCACAACTACGGGCACGGCGGCGCGGGCGTGACGCTGAGCTGGGGGTGTGCGGACGCGGTGGTGGAGCTGGTCGGGGCGGGTGCCCGGATCCGATGATTCGTCCTGCGGGGTGCGGCCGTCGGTGACTAGAATCCCGGTCCGTCGTGCGGTCGTTCCGCCCCGAAATCCATTCCTGCGGAGGAGTCTTGGCCTCGATAACCCTCGACGCCGAGCGCCGCGTCCGCGCCGACGCCGGACGCGTCCGGATCGCCGCCGTCGACGCGCTGCGCTCGCTCGGCTTCCAGGTCACCTCGGAGCAGGCCACCGTGGTGGAGGCCCGGCGCGGCTCGGTCGTGCGCTCCGCCATGCTGCTGCCCGACGAAGTCCCGCTCGCGGCGCGGCTCCAGTTCGCCGCCGCTGCCGCGACCGACGGGAACGGCACCACGGTGTCGGTGCACCTCACCGACCGGGCCGTCTCGGTGGTCGCCCTCGGCGTGCAGTCCCCGTACGTGACGGCGTACCAGAACGCGCTGTTCGCCCTCGACCGGGCGCTGACCGCCCTCGACCCCGAGGCGGCGACGGGCTTCCCGCAGCCCCGGTGGTGGACCAGCGCACCCCAGGCCGAGACGCTGGCTCGGCACCACCAGACCGGGCAGCGGGTGGTCGGCGGCGTCACCGCCATGATCAACGACCGGCTCTCCGGCACCCCCAGGCGCACCGGGCCCTCGCTCTGGAGCGGGGTGCAGGGCGCCGTCTTCCACTCCCGCGCCGGCGTACTCGGCCTGGACCACTCCGCCCTGGCCGCCCTGCTGGCGATACCGGTGATGATGAGCAGCCGGCCGGACGGCGTACCGGAACAACTCGGCGCCGAAGTGGCCCGGTTGGCCGCCGAGGTGGAGGGCTGCCTGGCAGCGGTCGGGTTCGGTGTGGTGGACGTGCGGATCGGCAGCGAACAGCGCCCCGCCTTCGAGTTCCTGTACCGCCAGTTCGGCATCCGCTCCCAGCTGCCGGTCCGCACCCTGTGCACCTGCCGGGACTGCCGGCAGACCAAGGTGGTGAACCTGGACCTCCAGCGGATGCGGGAACGGCGGACGCGGCTCAAGCTCATCACCACCGTCGTCCGCGCCGGCCACGGCAAGAACGGTGAGATCAACCCCTTCGCGATGATCGGGGCGTTCCTGCAGCAGGGCAAGGTCGAGCCCGACTTCATCTGCTCGCGCTGCGAGAGCACCGCGGCCGACGAACACCCGGTGACCTTCTGCCCGGGCTGCGGGGACATGCGCACGGAGGGGGCGCTGATCGGCTGCGGCGAGTGCGGGTACGACTTCGAGGCGCTGGTGGCGGGAGTGGCGGTGTGGGGCGCGGCGCTGCCTCCGGTGCCGCCGGTCGCACCCCCGCCACCGGTGGCGCCGCCGCGCCCGGCGGTCCCGCCGCCTGCCGTCCCGCCGATGCCGACCGCGGCCCCGATACCGGCCCCGCCCGCCGCGCCGCCCGCCGCCCCGCCCGGCTTCGGCCCGCCGCCCGAGGGCTTCACCCCGCCGCCGCCCCCGACCTGCGGCATCTGCGGCGGCAGCTACCCCGTGCTGTGGTCCGTCCAGGTCCTGGACGGCGCCAACCCCCGTCCGCTCACCGTCTGCCGTACCTCCCCGCACTGCTCCCCGCCCTCGGTGATCCCTCCGGCGCGACTGCGCTCCTAGTGGGCTGAGCAGTTGATCGGGCTGCCGGTCGCACACGGTCGGCCCCCGTGTCACGGGCCGAACCCGTACTCCACGAACGGCAAGGACACCATCACGCCGAAGCAGAAGCTCCCCGTCGGGCTCGTCCTGGGCGAGACCACCGCGCTGTCCGACGCGGACATCGCTGCGGTGGAGGCCATGTACAAGTGGCCTGACCAGCGGTGGCCACCGGTTCGGCCGACGGCGCGCCGGTGGTGGTGCTCACGGAGTTCGACAGCTCGCTGCGGGAGGTCAGGTCCGTCGACGAGCGCGTCCTCGGTGAGTTCCGGCGTCACTACCCGGACGCCGTCGATCTCTGACCGGACTCGACGTCCGCTGAGGCCCGGCCCCGGCGTGGTGGTACTGGGTTCACCAGGGATGCGGATACAAGATCCATAGCGGGCCCGTGTCGGGGTGCTCTAACGTCGAGCCATGACGATTCCACCCCGGTTGGGGCGCCTGGCGCGGCGGGCGCGGCGGGACACCGGCTTCCTGGCCACGGGTGTCCCGCTGCACCTGGCGCTGGTGCCCGCGTGGGCCTGGGGCACGGCGACCATTGCCAGGACGGGGGACTGGACGCTCGCGCTCCCGGTGTCCGTCGCCCTGGTCCTGAGCGGCGTCCCGGTGCTGACGATGGTTCAGCGGTACCGGCACCGGGCGCTGCTCGGGGTGGACATCCGTCGCTCGGCGCCCGTGCCGCAGCGGTGGTCGCCGACCACGGCCCTGCGGTGGCTCTCCTCGCCGCGCGCCTGGCGCCAGGTCGGCTACCACCTGGTGCTGGGCCCGCTGGTGGCCTTGGCGGAGCTGTTGGTGCTGGTGGCGGCGGCGGTGGGTCTGGCGGGCGCCACCGGGTACGGCTGGGTGTGGGCGCTGCCGGTCGGGGCGCGGCGCGCCTGGTTCGGCTGGGCGACGCTGATGCCGTGCTACACCGTGCTCGGCCTCCTCCTGCTGTCCCTCCTGCCCTGGCTCGCCGGGGTGGTGGCCCGGGCGGAGTCGCGCTCCGCCGTGGCGCTGCTCGGACCCAGCCGGGCCGATCGGCTCCAGGAGCGGGTCGCACACCTGGCGAGCAGCCGTACCGACCTGATCGAGGCGGTCGATGCCGAGCGCCGCCGGATCGAGCGCGACCTGCACGACGGCACCCAGCAGCGGCTGGTCTCGCTGGCGGTCAACCTGGGACTGGCCATGGCCACCAGCCCCGACCTGCCGGGCGAGACCCGGGAGATGCTGGCGGAGGCGCACCTGGAGGCGAAGGCGGCGATCACCGAACTCGGCGATCTGGTACGCGGGTTGCATCCGGCGGTGCTCGAGGACCGCGGCCTGGACGCGGCGTTGTCCGGACTGGCCGCCCGCGTTCCGCTGCCGGTGCGCCTGCGGGTCGAGCTGCCGGATCGGGCGGCGCCCGCCGTGGAGTCGGTTGCGTACTTCGTGATCTCCGAGGCGCTGGCGAACGTGACCAAGCACGCCGGCGCCTCACGGGTCGAGGTGACGGTCCGACGGGTCGGGACGGTCCTGCGGTTGAACGTCACCGACGACGGGCTGGGCGGCGCCGACCCCTCCGGTGGTACGGGGTTGAGCGGGCTGGCCAAGCGGGTGGGCTCCGTCGACGGCGTCCTCCGGCTCAGCAGCCCCGTCGGGGGACCGACGACCGTGACGGTGGAGCTGCCGTGCGCGCGGTGATCGCCGAGGACTCGGTGCTGTTGCGGGTCGGCCTGGCCAAGGTACTGGAGATGGGCGGCTTCCAGGTCGTCGCGGAAGTCGGCGATGCGGAAGCCCTGTTGGCCGCCGTCGAGGAGCACCGGCCCGAACTCGCCCTGGTGGACGTCCGGATGCCGCCCACCTTCACCGATGAGGGCGTGCGGGCGGCCACGGCGATCCGCCGCAGCCGGCCGCGCACGGCGGTGGTCCTGCTCTCGCAGTACGTGGAGGAGCGGTACGCCGCTGACCTGTTGGCGAACAACACGAGCGGAGTGGGCTACCTGCTCAAGCAACGCGTGGCCGATGTCCAGGACTTCGCGGCAGCGGTACGGCGGGTGGCCGAGGGGGGAACGGCGCTGGACCCCCAGGTCGTCGCCCAACTCCTGCTCCGCCGCGGCGACCCCCTGGCCGCCCTGACCCCGCGCGAGCGGGAGGTGCTGGCCCTGATGGCGGAGGGCCGGTCCAACGCCGGCATCGCCGAGGCGCTGACGGTCGGTGAGAGTGCGGTGGCCAAGCACATCAACAACATCCTCGCCAAACTCGACCTGCCGGTGGCCGATGCGGACCACCGCCGGGTGCTCGCCGTGCTGCGCTTCCTGGGCGCGTCCAGGGACTGAACCCGGGGGGCGGCGGGGGCGGGCCCCGTTGTTCGCGTCCAGTCCCGTCGTGATCCTCGGGGCACCCGCGCGGCCGTGCGCACGGCGGCGTCAGGCGTGGATCGGACGCAGCACCGCGTAGTACGCGAACGGCGGACCGTACAGCCGGGCGACCCGCAGCCCGGCTCCCTCCGCCAGGCTGATCAGCGAGGACGGCCGGATCTGGTGCCGGTCGAAGAACTCGCCGACCACCAGCCGCCCGAACGGCTTCAACGTCCGGCGCAGCTCGGCCAGTGTGCGCGCCGGATCCGGGATCTCGCCCAGCGCCGTCACCAGGTAGGCCGCGTCGAACGAGCTGTCCGCAAAAGGAAGTTCATGGGCGTCGGCGCAGGTCGGCATGATGGTGCCGACGCCCTGCTCCTTGGCCCGGCGGCCCACGTGGTCGAGCATCTCCTGCTGGATGTCCACGATGTCCAGCCGGCCGCCCGGGCCCAGCTGCGGTGCGACGTGCAGCGACTGCAGGCCGGTTCCGGGGCCGATCTCCAAAATCCTCTCGCCCTCCCGGGCCTGCAGCACGTGGTCCAGGCGCTTCAAGGTCAGGAACGGTAGCGGCAGGTCGAGCAGCCAGTGCTGGGAGTACGGGTACGGCGCGGAGTCGGTGAACCACCAGGTGGCGACGGCGGCGGCAGCGCCCGCGCCGATCAATGCTCGTGAATTCCTCATCATTCCTCCATAAATATCCGGCAGGGCCATCGAGGCTTCTCTGATGGATCGTCAGTTTTGGTTGTGTGCAATCTGCTTGCGCCCGGCGTCGGCGCCGGTGTTGCGGACCGGACCGCAGGCGCCGATCACGTCACGAGCTGTTCCGCTCAGCGGCCCGGCCGAGGGAAGGTCCGGGTCGCGAGAACCGCGCAGGCCACCGCCAGCGGCACCTCGGCGAAGACCGCCATGAGCGCCGCCTGCGTGAAGTCCGAACCCGGGGCGGCCGTCATGGTGTCGAACCAGGCGTCGACCAGCAGCAGGGCCGAGGTCGCGGCGGAGGCCAGGCAGGCCCGGCGGTCGCCGCGCCTGAGGAGCAGTCCGGTGGAGAGCAGGCCGAGCGCCTCAAGACCGTCCAGACCCGTCCACTGAGTGCTCGCCATGACACCTGACTCCCTCCCGTGCCCGTTCCTCGGGCACGCCATCAGCATGTCGTTCGCGCGCACCGGAGGCAGTAGCGCTCCTATCCGAGTTGATGGTGGTGCTAGGTACCGGCCGTCGAGGCGGTCACGACCGTCTTCGCGGCGACCGCTTCTCGCGCGGCGGCCGCGCGACCTACTCCGGCGACGCGGTGCGGGTCTGCGCCCGCGCCCGCGCCTGCGGACTCGCAGGCGCGGGCGGGAGGGTCAGAGGTGGCGTTCGACGGCCTCGAAGATGTCGGCGTCGGTCTCCTGCTGCCACTTGGGGAGGTCGTCCCAGTCGGCGGTGTAGGCGGGTTTGGGGGCGGCGATGTGGTGGTGGATCTGGGCGATCCAGCAGAGGGCGACGAAGCGGCCCTTCTGCTCGCGGGTGAGCTTCGAGGTGCTCCCACCGCTGACGGTGATGAAATCGCGGACCTGGCCGAACACGGCGGCTGCGGCAGCCCGTTCCCAGTCGGGCGTCTCCTCCCAGGGGGAGACGTAGCCGGGCTTGGGATCGCCGGGGAAGTGCTTGCGCACCCCGGCGATCCAGGCCTCGCGGAAGATCCGGCCGTCCTCGGTCATGGGGGATTCCTTCTCGGTGGTGGGATCGATCCCGTTGCGCAGGTACCGGGTTCGGCCGTCGGTGAGTGAGTGCAGGGCGGCCTGGAACCGGCGGCGTTGACGGGGACGGAGTCTGACGGCGGCCTCGGCGGCGGGAAGGAAGAGCGCCTCGGAGAGTTCGTCGTCGTGCGGGCGCACGGCGGCGGCGAGGGCGGGAGTGAGGACGCCGGCGTCGAAGACGAAGGCGAGTTGATCGTCCCAGGGGCCGTGCGGGGCGACCCAGTCGACGACGAGGAGGCGGTGGACGGTGATGTCCAGGCCGAGTTCCTCCCGCAGCTCCCGGACGGCCGCACGGTCGGGCGGCTCGTTGGCCTCCGCCATGCCACCGGGCAGGTCCCAGGCCGGCTTGTAGGTCGGGTTGACGGTGAGGATCCGGCCGGCGTCGTCGCGCAGGATGACGTCCGCCGAGACGCGCTTGCGCGCCTGTCGTGCGTTGCCCTCGGCGAGGTGGGCGTTCCAGGCCTCGGTGTCGGTGGTGGTCGGCCTCATGATGGACCTCTCCGGGGCGACGGGATGATGTCGGCGAGCAGGAGGAGTCTGATTCTGCTCGCTTCGTCGAATCGTGCCAGGAATTCCCGCACCGGGCCGTAGTCGCGGTGGTTCCGGAGGAGCGCGGCCAGGCCGTCGAGTTGGTCGACCACGCGCACGGAGCCGAGGGCCGGGCTGGTGGTGAGGAGTTCGCTGCCGACGGTGACCGAGGCGTCCAGATCGCCGTGCTGGGCGTAGGCGCGGGCCAGGGCGATCCGGCTGAACGCGAGCGAGCGCGCCCGGCCCTCGGTGCGGAGGGCAACTGCCCGTTCGCCGTGTCGAAGCGCCTCGGAGTGCCGTCCGAGGTCGGCGTGGATCAGCGCGGATTCACTCGCCAGGGTGGCCTGGTCGAACGGGCTCAGCCAGGGATGTGCGATGTCCGCCCGGTCGGCGAGTGCGGCTCCCGCGCGATCGAGTGAGCGGACGGCGGAGCCGAACTGGTCGGAGGCCGCGAGCGACCTGGCGAGCATGGTGTGCAACCGGGAGGTGAGGCCGGGTAGGTGCGGGCCTCGCCGAGCGAGGTCGATGCCGACCGACGCCCAGTGCGAGGCGCGGACCGGATCGCCGCTGTGGAGCGCCAGATGGCTCGTGCTGGCGGCGATGTTGGCGGCGAGCAGGAGGTCGGCGGCGGCCTGGGCGAGCGCGAAGGCGCGGGTGAAGTGGCGTGCGGCCGTGTCGTCGCGGCCCGAGTCGTGGGCCATCCAACCGGCCATCTCGGTGAGGGCGGAGGCGGCGGCGAAGACGTGGGGGTTGCTGTCGATGTCGACCAGCCGTGGAGCCACGTTCACGGACAGGTGGCGGACGACCGCCGTGTAGAGCCGTCCGCCACCGCTCTGCCGGTCGGCGGCCCGGAAGGCCTCGACGGCGGTGAGATCGTCGTCGGCCCCCGGCTCCGGTGCGACCGGAGCCGGGGGCGAGGACACGGCGCCGGGCTCCCATGACCGTTGGGCGAGACCCAGGAGCTGCCCAGGGATCCGGAACGCGTCGGTGATCTGCTCGAACAGGGAGAGCTTCTCGACCCGGGTCTTGCCGTTCATGTAGTCGTAGAGGCGGCCTTGGGTGATGTCCGCGGCGGTGGCCAGGCGACGTGTGCTGATGCCACGGGAGTTCAGGAGGCGGAACACCGCACCCATGTCACGGGCCGCGCAGGCCGACCGGAAGCGCTCGTTGTCGATGAGCCCCGCGACGACTTCGCTCGGGTCTGGTCGACGCTCCACCGCTCGCTCCCCTGAAGGTTGAGCCAATACTACGGCTACGGAGAGTGCGGTGACTCCGACTCGGAGTCACAGGATCGGAGTCCTCCCGGCAGCCTCTCGGCGGGTTGGGTCGGTGAGTGCTCCGGTACCGGGTCGTGTCCCTGGAAGGAGCGGCGATCGGCCGGGCGGTGCTGCGAGAGCAGGGCGGCCCTGACCTCACTGAGGAGTGACCCGTGATGAACCAGCGCGCTGGAGTGGTCGACCGTGGTCGGGTTGTGCGTCCGGCCACGGCCCTGTTGCCGTACCGGGGGGAGTCGGTGGGGGAGGCACGTCGCATGGTGCGGGGGAAGCTGGTGGAGTGGGGGTTGCCGGAGCTCATCGATGCTGCGGAGGTGGTCGTCAGTGAACTCGTGACCAATGCGGTGAAGACGGGGTGCCTGGCGCGGATGGCCGTCACTGTTCGCCGGGTCACCGATCGAACCGTGCGCGTGGCGGTGCGGGACGGGTCGCGCATCCTGCCCGTGTTGATGGTGGCGGGGGAGGACGAGGAGGGGCACCGGGGGCTTGCGTTGGTCCACCACTTGACCGGCGGGCGTTGGGGGGTCTCTGTGGAGGCGTGCGGGAAGATCGTGCATGCGGATCTGGTGGTGGGCTGCTAGGTAAGAGAGGGGCGTGCGGGTGATGCCGATGCTCTATGTGGTGGTGTGTGCGGCCGGAGTGGCCGGTGGGGTAGGGGAGTTGGTCTCCGCAGCGCAGGGGCGGGGGTGGTCCGTCGGTGTGGTGGCGACTCCGTTGGCGATGGGGTTCATCGACGTGGAAGGGGTTGAGGAGCAGACGGGTTTCCCGATCCGTTCCGCCTGGCGGAAGCCCGGGGATCCCCGTCCCCTGCCCGACCCGGACGCGCTGGTGGTCTCGCCGGCCACCTTCAACACGATCAACAAGTGGAGCGCCGGGATTTCGGACACCCTCGCGCTGGGCATCCTCTGCGAGTCCTACGGCTGGGGCATCCCCGTCGCCGTCCAGCCCTGTCTGAGTGCGGCCCAGGCGGCGCACCCGGCGTACGGGGAGAGCCTGGAGCGGCTGCGGCGGATGGGCGTGCGGATCGCGGAGTTCACGCCCGGGTCGTACAGCTGGACCCGGGCGCTGGACCTGCTGGGGGACTGACAGGGTGGCTGGTCCGGCGGCGCGATCCTGGCAGTGTGCGGGTGTTGCCCCGTGAGCGGCCCGGAGTAGCGTCCGGGCAGGTCGGCGACGGTGTGGGAGGTTCCGGTGGCAGCGGTCAACGGCGAGGTGTCGTTCTGGTACGCGGCGGAGGGGGTTCCGCAGCCGGGCCCCGCCCTGCCGGGAGACCGGGACGTGGACGTCTGCGTCGTCGGCGGCGGGTACACCGGACTGTGGACGGCCTACTACGTGAAGAAGGCCGAACCCGACCTGCGGGTAGCCCTGTTGGAGCGCCGCTTCTGCGGTTACGGCGCCTCGGGGCGCAACGGCGGGTGGCTGTACAACGGCTTCGCCGGCCGCGGGGCCTTCGCCAGGACGTACGGCCGGGGCCGGGCGGCGGCGATGCAGCGGGTGATGGACGCATCGGTCGGCGAGGTCGTGGAGACCGCGGCCGCCGAGGGGATCGAGGCGGACGTCGTCCGGGGCGGCGTGCTCGAAGTGGCCCGGAGCAGGCCGCAGTTGGAGCGGTTGAGGGCCTTCGCCGAGACCGAGCGGGGTTACGGCGAGGGCCGGGTGGAGGAGCTCTCCGCGAAGGAGGCCGGCGAGCGCGTCAATGCCGCGGGCGTCCTCGGCGGGGCGTGGTCGCCGTACGGGGCCCGGATCCAGCCGGCCAAGCTCGTGCGGGGCCTGGCGCGGGTGGTACGGGAGTTGGGGGTCGAGGTGTACGAAGGCACGCCCGTCACCGGGATCGTCCCCGGCGGCGACGGCCGCCGCCCGCGCGCCGTGACGCCGTACGGCACCGTCACCGCCGACCGCGTGCTGCGCGCCACCGAGGGGTTCACCGCCGGGCTGCGCGGCGAGCGGCGGACCTGGCTGCCGATGAACTCGGCGATGGTGGCCACCGAGCCGCTGTCCGCGGAGTTCTGGGCGGAGGCCGGCTGGCAGGGCCGGGAGGTGCTCGGGGACTTCGCGCACGCCTACATGTACGCCCAGCGGACCGCCGACGACCGGATCGCCCTCGGCGGGCGGGGCGTGCCGTACCGCTTCGGCTCGCGGACGGACTCGGACGGTAGCACCCAGGTGGAGACGGTGCGCCAGCTGCGCCGGATCCTGAACGACTTCTTCCCCGCCGCCGCGCACGCCCGGATCGACCACGCCTGGGCCGGGGTGCTGGGCGTCCCCCGGGACTGGTGCGCGACGGTGGAGCTGGACCGGGCGAGCGGGCTCGGCTGGGCGGGAGGGTACGTCGGCAGCGGGGTGACCGCCACCAACCTGGCCGGCCGCACCCTGCGCGACCTGGTGCTGGGGCGGGACACCGAACTGACCGCGCTGCCCTGGGTGGGGCACACCGTGCGGCGCTGGGAGCCGGAGCCGCTGCGCTGGCTGGGGGTGCAGGCGATGTACGCCGCGTACCACGCCGCCGACCGGCAGGAGGCGGCCGGACGGGCCACCACCTCGCCGATCGCCCGGGTCGCGGACCTGGTCTCCGGGCGAATCTGACGGGCCGTTCGGCCGAGGCGCGCGGCTGGTCTGCCGGGTGCCGCGCCGTGCACCGCGCACCGTTGGGGCGTGCTGAGGAGAACCCTGCCGGCCCTGTGCCTCACCCTGCTGCTCTGCGTGCCCGCGAGCCGCGCGTATGCCGCCCGTGCCGTGTCCGTCACCCGCGCCGCGTCCGTCGCCCATGCCGCGTCCGTCACCCGCGCCGCGCCCGTTGCCCGCGCCGCGTCCGCCGTGCCCGCCACCGCGGGGGACGGGGAGGTGGTCGCCGTGGACCAGGCGTCCCGCCGTGTCCTCGTGCTGCGGGGAGTCGAGGAGCTGATGGAGTACCAGGGCGTCGACCGTCCGCCCGTCGTGTGGTCCTGGGCGGCCGACCGGGCGCCCGACCTCGGAGACCTGGACCCCGAGCAGAGCTGGACCGACCCGGACGAGGCGAAGGGCCGGACCCTGGACGGCCGGCATTACCTGCTGACCACGGCCTCCGGCGGGCTCGCCGCCGTCGTCGACACCGCCACCGGCGCCAGCCGCTGGGCGGCGGACCTCGGTGGGGACGTCAATCCGCACAGCATCGAGCTGCTCCCGGACGGCAACGTCGCGGTCGCCGCGAGTGCCGGCGGGTGGGTACGGCTGTACGCCGCCTCGCAGGGCTCCCGGGCCACCGCCCATGCGACGTTCCGGCTCCCCGGCGCGCACGGGGTGCACTGGGACGAGCGGACCGGCCTGCTCTGGGTGCTCGGCGACGGTGAGCTGACCGGGCTGCGGGTCGGCGGAGACCCGGACGCGCCCGCCCTGACCGCGGTCCGCAGCGCCCCGCTGCCCGACCAGGGCGGTCATGACCTCGCGCCCGTCCTGGGCTCGCCCGGCCGGTTCTGGGTGAGCACCCTGAACGGTGTCTGGCAGTACGACCCCGCCGCCGACGGGTTCACCGCCGTCCATCTGGCCGATCCCGCCGATCCCGCCCATTCCGCGGATCCGGCCGAGGGGCGGGACGTCAAGAGCATCGGTGACGAGCCCGGCACCGGGCGGCTGCTCACGGTGGTGCCGGACCACTCCCCGGCCTGCGACTGGTGCACCTCGGTGATCCGCCTGCACCGCCCGGAGGGGACGTGGAAGTTGACCGGCACGCAGCTGTACAAGGCGCGCTGGTGGGGCGGCCGGTAGCAGATCGGTGACGGACGGTAGTCGATCTTGGTCGGCGGGTCGGCGATACCACCCGTTCTGCTTACCGCGTTCGGCTGATGGGGCATATTGTGTACCCCGGCAAACTACTCCAATGGAAGTCAGTTTCCCCTCAGCGTCCGAAAACCATCTGCGGACCTGCGCCGACTGGGATAGCGTCGAAGCCGTCGGGGGGCCGACACCGCTCAGGTGTATTCGAACGTCAGCTACCGGGCCGTAATGGCCCGAATTGGTCCTGGAGAAAAGCATGCGGAATTCCCCGGAGGAAAGCCGGTCGGACGTCATCGACGATCTGCAGCTCGCGGTCGACTCGCTGGCGGCATTTCCGGCCCGGAATGCGGCCGGAACGGCGGACGTGACCGAACGACTCGCGGCGGTCGCCGCGCTCTGCCGGTCGGTCGACACGGTGCTCGACAGCCTGGTCGTGCAGGCCGCCGCGGAGGCGGCCGAGGAGGGCTGGACCGCGGCCCGGATGGCGGCCGAACAGTCCGGCTACTACGCCAGGTTGCAGCGGGCGCTGCTCCCCACCGTTGCCGGCGCCGGGCTGACGGAGCAGTGAGCGCCCTGCGTCCGGGCGTGCACGTGCTGTCCTGCCCCACCCGGTGGAGCGACGTCGACGAGAACGGGCACATCAACAACGCCCGGCTGGTCGGCTACGTCCAGGAGGGGATTTACGACCTGTTCCGCCACCACGCGACCGCCGTCCGGCAATCGCTGTTCCCGTCCGGATTCATTATCGCCCGGCATGAGATCGATTACCTGGAACAGTTGCACCACCGCCCCGAGCCTTTGTCGGTGCGGCTGACGGTGGAACACCTCGGGCGGAGTTCCGCACACGTCGAGGTGAATGTCTGCCGGGAACCGCTCACGTTTATGCGGGCGCGGACCGTAGTGGTCGCGCGGGACCGGGAATCCGGGCGTTCGCGCAAACTCAGCCAGAACGAGCGGCGCTTTCTGGCGGCGTTTATGTCGGTCTCGGCGGCCGGCTCGGCGCCGGACACGGCGCGTGGCGACCGCCGGGCGACCGGCGTTCCCGCCGCCGCTTCCGCCGCGGCGGCCCGGACGCCGGCGCCGACGCAGGTGCAGGCCTCGGAGTCGGCGCCGGTGCGCTGGGTGCCGGTCCGGTCCGGTGGCGGGTTGGGCTCGCCGCGCGGCCCGCGCCGGCGGTGCCGCACCTCGGCGGGCTGAACCGCCCGCCGAACCGCCTGCTGAACCGCCCGGCGACTGAACCGCCCGGCGACCGTGGGCTCCCGTGCCGGTGACGGCGCGGGCCGGCGGCGTGATCGACAACGGCGTCGATCCGTCGGTCCGGCCCCTCCCGTCCGGCCTCTCCCGTCCGGCCTCCTCCGCACCACAAGGGCACGGCGTCAGAGTTCCGTTCAGGACCGCCGCCCCACCCGCAGCGGCGGGTCCGCCCGGTCCGGAGCGCAGTACGCTGAGCAGCACGGGAACCGGTACGTCCCCCGGCGGTGACGGGCTGCGACCAGCAGCCCCCATGGGCCATCGGCCGCCGACCCGGCCCGGTCCCGCCGACCGGAAGGAGGACGCGATGACCATCTCCTGGGAGGACTTCCTCGCCCGTGTCGTGGAGCGCGGCGAGTACCGGGGCGAGGCGGAGGCGGATCACGCCGTCCGGGTCGTGCTCTGCCTGCTGGGTGAGCACCTGGTGGGCGCGGAGCGCGGCGAGCTCGCCGGGGCGCTGCCCACCACGTACGCGACGCTGCTCCGGGACGCCCGGCCCGCCGCCGAGCCGCTGACCGCCGAGCGCTTCGTCGAGGCCGTGGTGGGCTGGATCGACGGCGCCACGACCGCGACCGCGCAGTGGGACATCGGGGCGGTGCTGAGCACCCTGGCCGAGCTCGTCCCGGGGGAGCTGGTCGACCGGGTGGTCGAGCAGCTGCCGGACGGCTACGACCTGCTCTTCGGCCACCCGCTGCCCGCGTGAACAACCCTGCGTGCACAACCCTGCGGGTCAAGAGAGCGGGTCAGGGCGCCTCGCGGCCCGTGGTGGCCCGGAACAGCTCCGCGCCCGGCCCGGTCAGCTCGACCGGCCCGGCGCCCGGGGGCAGGTAGGCCGAGGCGCCCCGGGGCAGGTCGAGGCCGGGGTGTCCGGGGGCGTGCAGCCGGGCGCGGCCCGCGGTGCAGAGCAGGATCTGCGGGGTGGGCAGCTCGATCCGGACGGGGGCGGCCGACGGGTGCAGCCGGGAGAGCCGGAACTCCTCGGCGGGGGAGGGGAATTCGGCCTCGACGGCGGTGAGTGGGCGGGCTTCGAGGACGGCGGGTCCGGCGGCCCGGAAGTCGGTGACGGCCAGCAGTCCGGCCACGTCGACGTGCTTGCCGGTGAGCCCGCAGCGCAGCACGTTGTCCGAGTTGGCCATCAACTCGACGCCCACGCCTCGGAGGTACGCGTGCGGCACCCCGGCGGCGAGGTACAGCGCCTGGCCGGCGGCGAGCCGGACGTGGTTGAGCAGCAGCGCGGCGAGCAGGCCAGGGTCGCCGGGGTACTCCTCGGCGAGCCGGGCGTAGGCCGCGCAGGTGTCCGCGTGGGGGCCGCCGGAGGCCGCGGTGCGGCGCAGCGCCCCGGTCACGGTGGCGAGTTGGGGAGCGTCGGCGGCCAGTGCCCGGCGCAGCAGTGCGGGCAGTGCCTCGGCGGCGGGCCGCTCGCGCAGGGCGGCCGCCCAGGGGGCGAGCACGCCGAGGGCGTCCAGCAGCCGGGCCGTGGCGGCGGCCGGGCGGAAGCCGCAGAGGGCCTCGAAGTCACCGAGGGCGCCCAGTAGTTCGGGCTTGTGGGAGCGGTCCTTGTACACCCGCTCCGGGGCGGTGAGCGGGATGCCCCGGGCCTGTTCGGCGGCGTACCCGGCCTCGGCCTGGGCGCGGGTGGGGTGGACTTGCAGGGAGAGCGCCCGGTCGGCGGCCAGCACCTTGAACAGGAAGGGCAGTTCCGGGCCGAACCGCCGTACGGTGTCCGGCCCGAGCAGGCCGTCCGGGTCGGCGGCGATCAGTGCGTCGAGCGCCCGGCCGTCGGCCCGGGAGGGCGCGGAGGGGTGGGCGCCCATCCACAGTTCGGCCTGCGGGGTGCCGTCGGGGGCGGTGCCGGTGAGGGCGGGGATGGCGGTGGGGGAGCCCCAGGGGTAGTGGCGGACCGGGTTGTCGAGCAGGGTGTAGGGCGGCATGCCAGGGGTCTCCCGGGACTGTCAGCGGCAGAGCGCGGCGGCGCCGATCAGCCCGGCGTCGGTGCCGAGCTCGGCGCGGCGCACGTCCAGGCCTCGGACGTAGGACAGGGCGGCGTAGCGGTCCAGGTGGCGGGCGAGCGGGGCGAACAGCACCTCCCCGGCGGTGGCGACGCCGCCGCCGACCACCACCCGGTGGAGGTCGACCAGGGCGGCGGTGGCGGCGATCCCGGCGGCCAGGGCCTGGGCGGCCCGGTCGAAGGAGGCCAGCGCGACCGGGTCGCCCGCGGCGGCGGAGGCGGCGACGGCGCGGGCGGTGGCGTCCTCGCCGGGCGGGCGCCAGCCCTCGGCGAGGGCCCGGCGGGCGATCGCGGTGCCGCTGGCCAGGCCCTCCAGGCAGCCGCGGGAGCCGCACGGGCAGGGCTCGCCGTCCAGGTCGACGGTGATGTGCCCGAGGTGTCCGGCGTTGCCGCTGGGGCCGGGGCGGACGGCGCCGTCCAGCACCAGTCCGGCGCCGACGCCGGTGGACACCACCAGGCAGAGCGCGTTGGCGGCGCCCCGGGCGGCGCCCTGCCAGTGCTCGGCGGCGGCCATCGCGACGCCGTCGCCCGCCAGGCGGACCGGGAGTCCGGCCACCGCCGGGTGCGCGGCGACCTCGGAGACCAGCGGGAAGCCGCGCCAGCCGGGGATGTTGACCGGGCTGACGGTGCCGTCGGCGAGGTCGACCGGGCCGGCGCTGCCGATGCCGACGGCCGTCACGGCGGCCCAGTCGGGGGTGCCGGCCAGCTGGTCCAGCACCTTGTGCACGACGGCGAGCACGGCCGGGCCCGGCTCCCGGGCGGGGGTGGGCAGTTGCAGCCGGTGCCGCAGCCGTCCGGTGCCGTCGACCAGGGCCCCGGCGATCTTGGTGCCGCCGACGTCGACGGCGGCGAACAGGGGGGTGAGCGGCATGGCGGGCTCCAGGAGGGGTCGGCGGCGCCCCGGCCGGGCGGGCCGGGGCGCCTTCACCGTACGTCGGTCAGCGGGCGGGGCTGAGGCGCAGCGTGACGAGTTCGAACGGGCGCAGTGCCAGGTGCACCGCGCCGTCCTCGACCGTCACCTCGCCGCGGGTGCCGTCCCAGGGCCGTTCCAGCAGGTCGCAGGGGACGGCGCCGGCCAGCGGGAAGGAGGTGCTGAGCCGGCCCCGGGCGCGGCCGCCGCCGGCCTCGTAGACCCGGACGACCAGGTCGCCGCTGCGGTCGTCGGCGAGCTTGACGGCGCTGACCACCAGGGCGTCGTGGTCCACCTCGACCAGCGGCGCGACCCGCTCGGCGGTGCCGGTGACCCGCCGTTCGGGCAGGCCGATCCGGTAGCCCTCGCGGACGGCGTCGCCGATCGCGGCGCCGGGGACCAGCGCGTGCCGGAAGCGGTGCAGCCCCTGGTCGGTCTTCGGGTCGGGGAAGCGCGGGGCGCGCAGCAGCGAGAAGCGGACCGTGGTGGTGGTGCCGCCGTCGTCGGCGCGCACGCTGCGGGTGACGTCGTGGCCGTAGGTGGAGGCGGTCACCAGCGCGACGCCCCAGCCGGGTTCGTCCAGGTGGACGAAGCGGTGGTTGCAGGCCTCGAACTTGGCGGCGTCCCAGCTGGTGTTGGTGTGGGTGGGCCGGTAGAGGTGGCCGAACTGGGTCTCGGCGGCGTACCGCTCGGTGTGGACGTCCAGCGGGAAGGCGGCCTTGAGGAACTTCTCGGTCTCGTGCCAGTCGACCTCGGTGTCGATGTCGAGCCGCTGCTCGCCCGGGCGCAGGGTGAGGGTCTGGACGACGGTGGAGGAGCCGAAGGAGCGGGCGATCCTGACCTCGGCCCGGCCGTCGGCGGCCGTGGCGGTGAGGGAGTCGACGCCGGTCAGGTCGGTGACGGTGTTGCGGTAGAACTGGTCCACGTCCCAGGCGTCCCACATGTTGGGGAAGTCGGGGTGCAGCTGGAGCAGGTTGGCCCGGCTGCCGGGGGCGACGGTCTCCCGGCCGGTGGCGAGCTCGACGGCCGAGCCGATCAGGCCGTCGGCGTCGACCACCACCTCCAGCAGGCCGTTGCGCAGGGTGAACCCGCCGCCGTCGAGCGGAGTGACGGTGGCGGCCGGGGCGTCCGTGGCGGCGACGGCCGCGCCGCCCGCCGGGACGGCCGAACGGGCGTGCGGAGCGGAGTTGAACACCAACTCCCGACCACCGCCGGCGGATCCGGCCAGCGCCTGCTGGGCCGCGTCGATCAGCTCCGCCAGCTCCCGGGCCAGCGCCGCGTAGGTGGCCTCGGCCTCGCGGTGCACCCAGGCGATCGAGGAGCCGGGCAGGATGTCGTGGAACTGGTGCAGCAGCACCGTCTTCCAGATCCGGTCCAGCTGCTCGTACGGGTACGCGTACGGCTGCTCGGCGCCCGTGCGCAACGCGGCTGTGGAGCACCAGAGTTCGGCCTCGCGCAGCAGGTTCTCGCTGCGCCGGTTGCCCTGCTTGGTCTTCGCCTGGCTGGTCAGGGTGGCCCGGTGCAGTTCCAGGTAGAGCTCGCCGACCCAGACCGGCGGGTCGGGGTACTCGGCCTCGGCCTTGGCGAAGAACTCGGCGGGGTTCTCCCAGCGGACGGTGGCCGAGCCCTCCAGGTCCCGCATCCGGGCGGCCTTGCCGACCATCTCGCGGGTCGTCCCGCCGCCGCCGTCGCCCCAGCCGGTCGGGGCGATCGAGTGCCGGGCCACCCCCTTGTCCTTGAAGTTCCGTGCCGCGTGGGCGATCTCGCTGCCCTTCATGGAGCAGTTGTAGGTGTCCACGGGCGGGAAGTGGGTGAAGATGCGGGTCCCGTCGATGCCCTCCCAGAGGAAGGTGTGGTGCGGGAACCTGTTCACCTGGCTCCAGGAGATCTTCTGGGTCAGCAGCCACTTGGAGCCGGCGTTGCGGATGATCTGCGGCAGGCCGCCGGTGAAGCCGAAGGTGTCGGGCAGCCAGGCCTCGTGGTTCTCGACCCCGAACTCCTCCAGGAAGAACCGCTTGCCGTGCACGAACTGCCGGGCCATCGCCTCCGAGCTCGGCATGTTGGTGTCGGACTCCACCCACATGCCGCCCGCCGGGACGAACCGGCCCTCGGCGACGGCCTTGCGCACCCGGGCGTACACCTCCGGGCGGTGCTCCTTGATCCAGGCGTACTGCTGCGCCTGGGACATGGTGTAGCGGAACTCCGGCTCGTCCTCCAGCAGGGCGGTCATGTTGGCGGTGGTCCGGGCCACCTTGCGCACCGTCTCGCGCAGCGGCCACAGCCAGGCGGAGTCGATGTGGGCGTGGCCGATCGCGCTGATCCGGTGCGCGGACGGCACGGCGGGCGCGGCCAGGACGGCGGTCAGCTCCGAACGGGCGGCGGCGGCCGTGCCGTTGACGTCCTGGAGGTCGATCGCGTCCAGTGCGCGTTCGACCGCGCGCAGCACCTCCCAGCGGCGGGCGCCGTCCACCGGGAGCTCGGCCATCAGCTCGCCGAGCACCTCCAGGTCCAGCGACAGCTGCCAGACGGTGTCGTCGAAGACGGCGAGGTCCATCCGGGCGAGCTTGTACTGCGGGCGGTCGCCGGACGTCTCCTTGTCGCCCAACTCGGTGGGCAGGAAGGGGTGGTAGTCCAGGATCACCGGGTTGGCGGCGGCCTCGACGTGCAGCAGCACCTGTTCGCCGCCGGCCGCCGGGGCGGCGATCCGCACCCACTGGTTGCGCGGGTTGAGGCCCTTCACCGGGCTGCCGTCCGGGCGGTAGACCAGGCCCTCGCACTGGAATCCGGGCATGTTGGCGTCGAAGCCGAGGTCGATCAGTGCCTCGACCGTCCGGCCGGCCCAGGCCTGCGGCACCGTGCCGGACACCGTCAGCCAACTGGTTCCCCAGGGCGCGCCCCAGGCGTCGCCGACGGCGATCGGGGTGCGCGGCGCGGCCAGGCCCTCGGCGACCGGGACGGGCTCGCCGGGGGCGGTCCAGATGCCGACCTCCAGCGGGACGGACTCCGGGTACACGGCCGGGAGGATGCGCTCCTCCAGGACGCGCTTGAGGCGGGACTCGACGAGGGTGCGGTCATCGTGCATGTCGGCAGGCTCCGTTGCGTGCGGGAGGGCGGTTGCTGGGGAGGGCGGTGGAAGGGAGGGGGGACGGCGCGGACTACAGAGAACCTACGTCGGCGGGGTGGACCACCTCGGTGATACCGCGCGCCGCCAGGTGTGCCGCGTCCCCGGCGCGTTCGGCGAGCACGGTGGTCGGGCGGGCGCCGGCCTCGGCGAGGCGCATGAAGGCCTCGTACACCGGGCCGCCGGGGCCGCAGTCCGCGCGGCGCGGGGAGGTGACCTCGTCGCCGGTGGCGACCACCACGGCGGTGTTGCGCGGCTTGGGCGGCTGCCAGCTGTGGCGGGCCTCGGCGGCGGCCTCGGCGAGCCGGGCGCCGGCCGGTTTGACCGCCCGGTCGGTGGTCAACAGGCCGAGGCTGTACTCCAGTTCGGGGAAGTCGGCGAGCGAGCGGTCCACGTCGTGGGAGCACCACCAGGTGACGCCCCAGAGGTCCGGGCAGTCCAGCACGGCCTCGACGGTGGCGCCGGTGAACCGGGCCGCGTCCGCGGGGGTGATGTGCGGGGCGGGTGCGCCGACCTCCTGCAGCCAGACCGGGCGGCCCGGGTCGTCCGCCCAGGCCTTGGACAGCTCGACCAGGTACGCGGCGTGCTGGGCGGTGGCGGTGGCGTGGGCGCCGTAGCGCTGGGCGGTGCCGTTGAAGACCCAGGAGTGCACGGCGGTGGCGCCGCCGAGGCGGGCCGAGTGCCAGGGCGTGAAGGGGTGTTCGTCCAGGTACCAGGCCGCGTCGTAGGAGGCGTGCAGGTGCAGCCGCCCGGGCGCGCCGTCCTCGCAGGCGGTGAGCATCCGGCGCAGCCAGGCCTCCGCCTCGGCGGGGGTGCACCGGTCGGGGTCGGGGTGCGGGGCGCCGGAGAACTGGTTGATCTCGTTGCCGAGCGTCATCCCGAGGAAGTTCGGGCGTTCGCGCAGGGCCCCGGCGAGGGTGCGCAGGTAGGCGGCCTGGCCGTCCAGGACCTCGGGGTCGGTGAACAGGTTGCGGCGGTGCCAGGTCTGCGTCCAGGCGGGCAGGAAGTCGAAGCTGGACAGGTGGCCCTGGAGGCCGTCCACCGCGACGTCCAGGCCGCGTTCGCCGGCCGCGTCCACGAGTGCGGTCAGCTGTTCGACGGCGCGCGGGCGGATCAGGGTACGGTTGGGCTGGAACAGCGGCCAGAGCGGGAAGACCCGGACGTGGTCCAGGCCGAGGGCGGCGACCGAGTCGAAGTCGGCGCGCACGGCGTCCAGGTCGAAGTCGAGCCAGTGGTGGAACCAGCCCTTGCTGGGGGTGTAGTTGACGCCGAAACGCGGGGCCTGCGGGGTGGTGGAAACGGTGGTCACGGTGGTTACGGGGGTCACGGGGGTCACGGGTGGGCTACCTCAACTGGGTCGGGGCGTACGGACGGTGTTCTCGTCCTCGGGGGCTCAGCCCTTGACGGCTCCCTCCTCGACGCCCTGGAAGAAGAAGCGCTGGCAGACGGCGAACACCACGACGATCGGCAGGAAGGCGATCATGGTGCCGGCCGCGATCAGCCGGGGATTGGCGGAGAAGGTGCCGTTGAGGTACTGGAGCCCGACGGTCAGGGTGTACTTCTGCGGGTCGTTGAGCACGATCAGCGGCCAGAGGAAGTCGTCCCAGGCGCCGATGAAGGTGAAGATGACGATCACGCTGAGCATGCCGCGCACGTTCGGCAGACCGATGTACCACAGCCGCTGCCAGACGTTGGCGCCGTCCACCAGCGCCGCCTGGTCGAGCTCGGCCGGTACGGCGGCGAAGGCGGTGCGCATCAGCAGCACGTTGAGCATCGCGATCGCCCCGGGCAGGGCCACCCCGGCCAGGCTGTCGGCGAGGCCGAGGCCGCGCACCAGCACGTACTGGGAGACGATGGTGACCTCGCCGGGCAGCACCAGGGTGGCCAGGAAGAGGCCGAGGAGCAGCCGGGCGCCGCGGAAGCGCAGTCGGGCCAGGGCGTAGCCGGCCAGGGTGCAGCCGACCACGTTGCCGGCGATGCAGACGGCCGCGACGGTCAGCGAGTTGAGGGCGTACGTCCACACCGGGATGGTGTCGGCGACCTTGCCGAAGTTGCCCAGGGTGGGCTGGTCGGGCAGGAAGCTCGGGGTGCGGGTGTAGACGTCCTCGGTGGGGCCCTTGAGGGCGGTGGACAACTGCCAGAGGAAGGGGCCGATCACCAGCAGCAGGACGAGCAGCAGGAGCAGGTAGCGGGTGGCGGTCCGGGCGCGGGAGGGGGTGTTGAAGCCGCGGGCGCCGCCCTTGGCCTCCTTGGCCCCCTTGGTCCTCCTGCCCCCCTCGGCGCTCGGGTCGGGCTTGCGGCGGGGGTCGGTGGTCGCGGTGGTCACGGGTTCAGGCCGCCTTCCGGTTCAGCCGCAGCAGGAACAGCATCGGGCCGAGGGTGACGACGAACAGCAGCAGGCTGAGCGCGGAGGCGTAGCCCAGGTGGCCGTTGAAGCCGCGGCTGTACATCTGGATCAGCATCACCACCGACATGTCGCGGCCGCCGGGGCCGCCCAGTCCGTTGGAGAGCACGTACAACTCGGAGAAGACGCGCAGCGAACTCACCGAGATGAGCGCGGAGATGAGCACCATGGTCGGGCGCACCCCCGGCAGGGTGATGTGCCAGAAGCGGCGCAGCGGGCTCGCGCCGTCCACGGCCGCCGCCTCGTGCAGCTCGTGCGGGACGTTGGCGAGGGCGGAGAGGTAGATCACCATGTAGTAGCCGAGCCCCTTCCAGACGGTCAGGGCGATCGCGCTGAACAGCAGCAGCCAGCGGTCGGTGAGGAAGGGGACCGGGGAGTCGGCCAGGCCGCCCTCCTGGAGCAGGCCGTTGACCAGGCCCCGGTCGTCCAGCACCCAGCCCCAGATCAGCGCCACCACGACGGCGGAGGCGATCACCGGGGTGTAGAAGGCGGTGCGGAAGAAGGTGATGCCGGGGATCCGGCGCTGCACCAGCAGGGCGAGCAGCAGCGGCAGGACGGTCAGCAGGGGGAGGCAGACCAGCATGAACACGATGCTGTTGAGCAGGGCGTCGGCGAGCTGGGCGTCGTCCAGCAGCCGGCCGTAGTTCTCCAGGCCGGTGAACCGGCCGCCGCCGATGGGCTTGGCGTTGGTGAAGGAGAGGATCACCGTGTTGACGGCCGGCCAGAGGTTGAAGACGGCCAGCCAGACTATCGCGGGGCCGGCGAGCAGCCAGGGAGTGAACCAGCGCCGGTGGGTCATGCGGATGCCTTCCTGGGGCTGGGCCTTCCGGGGCCCGGGGTGGTACAGGCCCCGGGGGTGTGCGAGGCCCGGGGCGGCGGGTGTGGGGGAGGACCCGCCGCTTCGCCGGTAGGGGGTACGGGACTGCGATTCATCGGTTCTTCGGATCGTCGGAACTGCGGGAGGTCGGTGCTCAGGGGCGGCGGGGGATCAGCCCTTGAGCAGCTTGTTGCACTGCTCCACGGCGGTGTCCAGGGCCTGCTGGGAGCTGCTCTGGCCGCTGATGGCGAGGGCGAACTGCTGCTTGACGACGGTGCCCATCGCGTCGTCCACCTCGACCGGCTGGATCAGCTCGGCCTTGGCGAGCGAGGTGAAGGCGATCACCTTGGCGTCGCCCGCGTTGGTGCCGTCGCTCTTGCTGAAGAACGGGTCGCTCGCGGAGGCCTTGGTGGACGGGAAGACGCTGGTCAGGTGGGCGAAGGCGGCCTGGTTCTCCGGGCTGGTGACCCAGCGGGCCAGGGCGACCGCGGCGGCCGGGTTCTTGGTGTTCTTCGGGATGGACAGGCCCTGGACGTACAGCGGCGGGGTGCCCATCGCGGGGGACGGGACGACCTTCGGCGCCAGGGTGGGGTTGTCGGTGGCGAGGCTGGTGATGAAGTTGCCGCCGCCGGTGGTCCAGGCCGCGGTCCCGGCGCTGAACAGCTTGGAGTTGCCGGCGTAGGTGTCGGTGAGCACCCCGTTCGGCATCAGGCCCTCCTTGAAGGCGTCGCGGTACTTGTCCAGCAGGGCGGCGGCCTCCGGGGTGTTGAAGGTGAAGGACTTGCCGTCGTCGGCCATGATCTTGACGCCGATGTTGTAGAGGTCGCCGAGGCCGGGCTTGCGGCTCATCAGGTAGGCCTGGCCGCCGGACTTCTCCTTCATCACCCGGGCCTGGGCGATCAGCTCGTCCAGGGTGGTCGGGGGCTTCTTCGGGTCCAGCCCGTTCTTCGTCAGAAGGTCCGAACTCCAGTAGTTCACATCGGTGTTGAGGTACCAGGGGTAGCCGAAGGTGCCCTGGTAGCCGCGGTAGCGGTAGGCGCCCACGCCGCCGGCCACGTACTCGTCCGCGAGCTTCGGGTCGGCCTTGGCGACGTCCAGCAGGACGTCCTTCTTGGCCAGCGGGAAGGCGAAGTCCGGCGGGAGGTTGACCACGTCGGGCAGGGTGCCGGAGGCGGCCTGGCTGAGCACCTTGTCGGAGTAGCCCTCGCCGGGCTGGTCCAGCCAGTCGACCTCGACGCCGGGGTACTTCTTCTTGAAGCCGTCGATCACGCCCTGCATGTAGTCGGTGAACTTCGGCTTGAGCGCCCAGGTCTGGATCGAGACCTTGCCCTTGACCTCACCGGTGGCGGCCGCACTCGCCACGTTGTCGCTGCTCTTGGTGTCTCCGGAGCCGAGTCCGCAGCCGGTGAGGGCCGCCGCGGTGAGGGCCGTGGTGGTCAGTGCCGCCCAGATTCTTCGCATGAGGGTCTCCCGGTGGTCCTGGGGTTCTGGGATGGGTGGTGGTGTGTCAGAACCTGCTTAACTAAACCGGTCTAGCTCTGGCAGGGACTATGCTCCCGCCTAAACTTGACTGTCAAGAGAGGAGTCGGATCCTGTGGGCAGACCGACGATCGCCGACATCGCGCGCCAGGCCGGCGTCTCCAAGGGCGCGGTCTCCTTCGCGCTCAACGGCCGGCCCGGTGTCAGCGAGGCGACCAGGGACCGGATCCTGCGGGTCGCCGAGGAGATGAACTGGCGCCCGCACAGCGCCGCCCGCGCCCTCGGCGGCGCCCGCTCCGACGCCGTCGGCCTGGTGATCGCCCGCCCGGCCCGCACCATCGGCGTCGAGCCGTTCTTCAGCCAACTGCTCTCCGGCCTCCAGGCCGTGCTCTCGGCCAGCTCGGTCGCCCTGCACCTGATGGTGGTCGAGGACACCGCCGCCGAGATCGAGGTCTACCGGCGCTGGGCCTCCGAACACCGGGTGGACGGGTTCATCGTGGTGGACCTCCAGGTCAAGGACCCGCGGCTGCCCGTCCTGGACGAACTCGGGCTGCCCGCCGTCGTCCTGGGCGGGCCCGGCAAGGGCGGCAACCAGCTGCGGATCTGGGCCGACGACCGGGAGGCGATGCTCTCCATCGTCGACTATCTGGCCGCCATCGGGCACCGCCGGATCGCCCACCTCGCCGGGCTGCCGCACTTCCAGCACACCCAGCGCCGGATCCGCGCGCTGCGCGACGCCTCGCGCCGGCTCGGGCTGGAGGAGGCGCTGTCGGTGCCCACCGACTTCAGCGACGCCGAGGGCGCGGCGGCCACCCGCACCCTGCTCTCCCGGCCCGGGCGGCCCACCGCGATCGTCTACGACAGCGACGTGATGGCCGTCGCCGGGCTGGGCGTGGCGGGGGAGATGGGCGTCTCGGTGCCCGGGGAGCTGTCCATCGTCTCCTTCGACGACTCGGTGCTCGCCCGGATCGTCCACCCGCCGCTGACCGCGCTCAGCCGGGACACCTTCGCGCTCGGCGAGCAGGTCGCGCGCAGCCTGCTGGAGGCCCTGGACGGCGCCGGGCCCGACCGCGACCTCCAGATGCCGACGCCCCGGCTGACGGTGCGGGAGTCCACCTCCCCGCCGGGCGGCGGTTCCTGACTCCTTCGGGTGGTGGTCGCTGACTCTGCCGGGCGGCGGTTCCGGACTCCTCCGGGTGCCGGTTCCTGACTCCTCCGGGTGGTTGTTGTCCGGGTCGTTGACACCCGTTCTGAACCGGTTTAGCCTCGCTGCGCCGAGAGGGTCCGCTCATGCTGCCCGTTCCTGTGGCCTCCGGCTCCCCTCGGTTCAGCACCGGCACGCCCGCATGCGGCCGGCCCCCGTCCGCGACGGCGGGCCCGCCCCCACCCCTCCGCCCGATCGGAGCCCCCGCATGTCACGACGCCTACCCCTGCTGCTCAGCGCAGTCCTCGCGACGGCCGCACTCACCGCCACGCCCTCCGCCTGGGCCGCACCCGTGACGGCCGCCGCGCCGCCGCCCACGGCTGCCGCGCCGCTGCCCACGGCACCCGCCGGCCCGGGCAGCCAGCCGTACGCCTCCTACTGGTACCCCAGCACGATCCTCAGCTGGGATCCCGCCACCGACCCGGACGCCCGGTTCAACCGCTCCCGTGTCCCGCTTCAGCCCCGCACCAGCGACCCGGCCCTGGCCGCCAACCCCAACGCCCGCGCCGGCGAAGGGAAGATCGCCTCGCTGGTCTCCTTCGGCCCCACCTCCAACAACCCCTCCCAGGGCTCCGCCGACCCCAACTACTACGCCTTCGGCTACTGGCAGTACGTCGACAAGCTGGTGTTCTGGGGCGGCTCGGCCGGCGAGGGCCTGATCCTCGCGCCCAACCCGACGGTGATCGACGCCGCCCACCGCAACGGCGTCAAGGTCTACGGCACCGTCTTCTTCCCGCCCGCCGCGTACGGCGGCCAGCTCCAGTGGGTGCGCGACTTCGTCCAGAAGTCCGGCAACCGCTACCCCGTCGCCGACAAGCTCGCCCAGGCCGCCCAGTACTACGGCTTCGACGGCTGGTTCATCAACCAGGAGACCGGCGGCGGGGATTCGGGCCTGGCCGGCGAGGTGCGCAACCTGATGCAGTACACCAAGGCGCAGAGCGGCACCGACTTCATGTGGTACGACGCGATGACCACCTCCGGTGCGGTCGACTGGCAGAACGCCCTCACCTCCGCCAACTCACCCTTCCTGCAGGACGGTTCGAAGAGAACCTCGGACTCGATGTTCCTCAACTTCGGCTGGAGCCAGGACGGCCTGGACTCCTCCCGCACCCTGGCCCGGCAACTCGGCCGCAGCGAGTACGAGTTGTACTCGGGTATCGACACCGAGGCGAACGGCTACAACACCTCCGTCGACTGGAACACCCTCTTCCCGTCCGGGCAGCCGCACACCACCTCGCTCGGCCTCTACCGCCCCGAGTGGACCTGGAAGTCCGCCACCGACCGGGCCGACTTCTACGCCAAGGACGCCCGCTACTGGGTCGGCGCCAACAACGACCCGTCCAAGGTCGACCTCTCGTCCGGATGGCCCGGCCTGGCGGGCTACGTCGCCGAGTCCTCGCCGATCACCGCCAAGCCCTTCGTCACCAACTTCGACACCGGCCAGGGCGACTTCTACAACGCGGCCGGCACCCGGGTCGCCACCGGCGGCTGGAACAACCTCTCGCTCCAGGACGTCCCGCCGACCTACCGCTGGGTGGTCGACTCCAGCGGCAGCAGGCTCAGCCCGTCCGTCGACTTCACCGACGCCTACCAGGGCGGCTCCTCGCTGCGGCTGACCGGCACCCTGGACGCCACCAACACCGTCCGGCTCTACCAGACCCGGCTGCCGGTCGCCGCGAACAGCAAGCTCGACCTGGTGGTCAAGACCCCGGCCGCCGGCCCGACCAAGCTCAAGGCCGCGGTCTCCTTCACCGACGCCCCGGGCAGCTTCACCACCGTGGACGTCGGGAGCAACACCGGGACGGGCTGGGAGCGGCACACCCTCGACCTCTCCCGGTACGCCGGTCGCACCATCGCCCAGCTCGCCCTCCAGGTCGCCGGCAACGACCCGGCCTACGACCTGCGGGTCGGCCAAGTCGCCCTCTACGACGGCACGGTGGAGGCCCCGGCCGCGCCGAGCGGGCTGACCGTGCTCGGTGCGAGCGACGTGACGGCCGGCGCGAGCCAGTCGCTGCGACTGTCCTGGACGGCGGCCCCCGGCGGCAACGTCCACCACTACGAGGTGTACCGGCGCAACCCGGACGGCAGCCGGACCTTCCTGGGGGCCACCCCCAACGACGCCTACTACGTCGGGCGGCTGGACCGGGCCGGCACCGAGGCCGTCACCACGCTGGACGTGGAGGCGGTGTCCACCACCTACGGGCACTCGGCCGTCGCCTCCACCACCGTGGGCTGGAACGCCACCCCGCCGACCGGCTCGACCGACCTGGCGCTCAACCGCCCCGCCACCGCCTCCGGCCAGTGCAACGCCAACGAGGGCCCGGCCAAGGCCGTCAACGGCAGTGTCAACGGCGGCACGAGCGACAAGTGGTGCACGCTGACGACCGCCAAGTGGCTGGAGGTGGACCTCGGTTCGGCGAAGAAGCTGAACAGGTTCGTGGTCCGGCACGCCCAGGCGGGCGGGGAGAGCGCCGCGTACAACACCCGGGACTTCTCCCTCCAGGCCCGGGCGAAGAGCACCGACCCGTGGACGACCGTCGCCACCGTGACCGGCAACACCGCGGGCACCACCACCCACCCGGTGGACACCACCGCCCGCTACGTCCGGCTGGTCGTCACCAAGCCCACCCAGAACGGCGATCCGGCCGCCCGCATCTACGAGTTCGAGGCCTGGGGCCAGTAGGCGTCCGTACCGCGTCTCCGTACCGCGTAGGCCTCCGAGCCGAGCAGGCCTCCGTCACCGCGTAGGCCTCCGTACCGAAAGGACCACCCCCGTGCCGGTCACCACCATCACCGCCGTCGAGAGCACCGACCTGTTCGTCGGCCCCGAGGACGCCCCGCGCCAGATCCTGCGGGTGACGGTCGAGGGGCCGGCCGCCCCGATCACCGTCAGCGGGACGGGCGTCCGCGGCGAGGCGACCGGCACGGGGCTGGTCGACGTCCCCCTGGAGATCACCGGAGCGTCCGTCGGCGCGCAACTTTCCGTCACGGTAAGGGTGGTGGGCAGCGAGGCGACCGGTGTCGTGGAGGTCGCCGAGCCCGGCTGGACGATGTTCCTGGTCTCCCACTTCCACTACGACCCGGTCTGGTGGAACACCCAGGCCGCCTACACCTCGCCGTGGGAGCTGCTCGGCGCCGACGCCACCACCCGGCCGCTCTGGGAGCGCAACGGCTTCGCCCTCGTCGACGCCCACCTCGACCTGGCCCTGCGGGACCCGGTGTACAAGTTCGTGCTGGCCGAGGTCGACTACCTGAAACCGTACTTCGACCAGCACCCGGAGCGGCGCGCGGTGCTCCGCACACTGCTGGAGCGCGGGCAGGTCGAGCTCGTCGGCGGCACCTACAACGAGCCCAACACGAACCTCACCGGCGCCGAGACGACCATCCGCAACATCGTCCACGGCATCGGCTACCAGCGCGACATCCTCGGCGGCGACCCGCAGACCGCCTGGCAGCTCGACGTGTTCGGCCACGACCCGCAGTTCCCCGGCCACCTCGCCGCGGCCGGCCTCACCGGCAGCGCCTGGGCCCGCGGGCCGTTCCACCAGTGGGGCCCGATCCAGAAGAACTTCCGCCAGGGCAAGGACGACGCCCGGGTGATGCAGTTCCCCAGCGAGTTCGAGTGGATCGCGCCCGGTGGGGAGGGCGTGCTCACCCACTACATGCCGCACCACTACTCGGCCGGCTGGTGGATGGACTCCTCGCCCGACCTCGCCGCCGCCGAACAGGCGGTGTACGAGCTGTACCGCAAGCTCAAGCCGGTCGGCGCGACCAGGAACCTGCTGCTGCCGGTGGGCACGGACTACACCCCGCCGAACAAGTGGGTCACCGCGATCCACCGCTCCTGGCCCGAGAAGTACCTGTGGCCGCGCTTCGTCTGCGCCACCCCCCGCGACTTCCTGGACGCCGTCCGGGCCGAACTCGCCGCCACCGGGCGCCGGCCCAGCCCGCAGACCCGCGACATGAACCCGGTGTACACCGGCAAGGACGTCTCCTACATCGACACCAAGCAGGCCCAACGGGCCGGCGAGGTCGCGGCGGTGGACGCGGAGAAGCTCGCCGCGCTGGCCGTCGTCAACGGGCTCGGCGCCTACCCGGCCGCCGCGCTCGACAAGGTGTGGCGCCAACTCGCCTACGGGGCCCACCACGACGCGATCACCGGCTCGGAGTCGGACCAGGTGTACCTGGACCTGCTGGGCGGCTGGCGGGAGGCGTACGACCTGGCGTCGGCCGTCCGGGACGCGGCGCTGGACGCGCTGACGGCGCGGATCTCCACGGCGCGGATCTCCCCGGACGGCGTCGGCTCGGCTCTGGTGGTGACCAACACGCTGTCCTTCGACCGGACGGACCTGGTGTCGGTCGAACTCCCCGCCGGTTCAGGGTCGGTGCGGGTCCTGGACGCGGCCGGCGCGGCGGTGCCGAGCGCCGTCGACCGGGGCGTGCTGCGGTTCCTGGCCGCCGACGTGCCCGCGCTCGGCTGGCGCACCTGGCGGCTGGTGCCCGGGGAGCCCTCGGCCCCGGCGTGGGCGGAGGCCGAAGGCGTGGTGATCGCCAACGAGCGGTACCGGGTGACGGCCGACCCGGCGCGCGGCGGCGGGCTCGGTTCGGTGTACGACCTGCTGCACGAGCGGGAGTTGATCCAGGAGGGCCGGATCGGCAACGAACTGCGGGTGTACGAGGAGTACCCGCAGCACCCCGACTTCGGCGAGGGCCCGTGGCACCTGGTGCCGAGCGGGCCGGTGGTCGGCTCCGGGGACCACGCCGGTTCCGTGCGTCGCGAGACCGGGCCGCTCGGCGAGCGGCTGGTGATCGGCGGGACGGTCGACGGCCTGCGCTACGAGCAGACGGTCACGCTGTGGCGCGGGCTGGACCGGGTCGACTGCCGCACCAGGGCGGTCGACTACTCCGGCGCCGACCGGCTGCTGCGACTGCGCTTCCCGGTGGACGTCCCCGGCGGGCTGCCGGTCAGCGAGGTCGCCGGCGCGGTCGTCGGGCGCGGCTTCGCGATGCCGGACGTGGACTCGGCGGAGGCGCCGTGGACGCTGGACAACCCGGCCAACACCTGGTTCGGGCTGGGCGCCACCGCGCGGGTAGCGCTCACCTCGGCCTCCGGCGAGGTCATCGGCTCGCGCGCGCTCGGCGTGGCCGAGGTGGTCGTCCCGACCCTGGACGACGCCGCCGACGCCCGTCCGCTGGTGGTCGCGCTGGCCCGGGTCGGCGTCACCGCCACCACCTCGGGGGCGGACTGGGCGCGGTACGGCTGGCTGGACGTCGACTCCAACCTGCCGGACTTCCGGATCGTCGTCGGCAGCCCGGAAGTCAACGACGCAGCACGGGAGTTGATCGACCGGGCGGGCGAGGAGTACGCGGCCGCGCTCAAGGCGCACGGCGCCGTGTGGGTGCCCGCACTGACACCGCTGGCCGAGGTGTGGCGGCCCGACGCGGACCTGCGGGACCTGCGCTCCCTGCCCGCGCTGGTGGTCGCCGATGTGCCGGCCCTGGTGGACGACCTCGCCGACGCCCGGATCACCGCCGTCTGCCCGGTGCCGGTGTCGGAGTCGGGGCCGGAGTCGGTGTCGGAGTCGGTGTCGGTGTCGGAGGAACTCGCCGACCACACCGTGGCCTTGCTCAGCTTCGGCCTGCCCGGCTTCGCGGTGGACACCACCGGCGCGCTGCACCTGTCGCTGATGCGCTCCTGCACCGGCTGGCCGTCCGGGGTGTGGATCGACCCGCCCCGGCGCACCCTGCCCGACGGCGCCTCCTTCCAACTCCAGCACTGGACCCACGAGTTCGGCTATGCCCTGGTCGGCGGTGACGGTGACTGGCGGGCGCAGGCGCTGCCCGCGCAGGGGCAGGAGTTCAACCACCCGCTGTACGCGCGGATCCTGGCCGCGCCGCAGGACGGCCCGCTGCCCGCCACGCTGTCCTGGCTGCGGGTCGAACCGCAGCGCGAGGTGCTGCTCGGCGCGCTCAAGCCGGCCGGGAACCCGATCGCCCACGGCTCGGCGGCGCCTGTCGGGCCCGAGTTGACCGTCCGGCTGGTCGAATCCACCGGCCTCGGCCGGACGGCGGCACTCGGCGGTGCGCTCGGGCTGACCGACCTGCGGGCGGCCGACCTGCTGGAGCGCCCCCTCGGCCCGGCCGAGCTGGACCTGCCCGGCTCGTCGATCACCACCCTGCTCGCCGCGCCCGGCGTCTCCGCCCGGCCCGGGGGCGCGCCCGGGGGAACGGCGCTCGGCCCGGTCGTCGAACCCGCCCAGCCCGTCCACGCCCGCTACTGGCTGCACAACCGGGGCCCGGCGCCGCTCGGCTACCTGCCCGTGTCGGTCGGCGCCTCACCCGGGCTGCTGCGGACGGCGGGGGAGCCGGTGACGCTCTCGGTCGCCCTCTCCTCCCAGCTGCGGGACGCCGCGGTCGAGGGCACGGCCGTCGTGCTGCCGCCGGAGGGCTGGGCGACCAGTCTCGGCAGCCGCCCGTACCGGCTCGCCCCCGACGGCCACCTGTGCTTCCCCGTCACCCTCACCCCGCCGGCGGACGCCCGGCCCGGGCTGCACTTCGCCGCCGTCCGGATCGAGCACGACGGGCAGGCGGTCGAGGACGTGGTCACCATCGCCGTCGGCGACCTCCCCGCGCTGCTGCCCCTCCCCGGCGACGCCCCCGAGGACTGGACGGCCGCCCAGGGCACCAAGGCGACGACCGGCCGCGACACCGGGCTGTCCGTGGACGTCTCCGCCGAGACCCTGCGCGTGGCCCCCGGCGGCCGGGCCCTGCTCGGACTCACCCTCACCAACCGGACCCGCGGTGAGATCCGCGGCGAGCTGCAACTGGTCTCCCCGTGGGGGACGTGGGAGGCCGTCGCCGACCCGGTGCGCGGCTTCGCCGTCCCCGCCGACTCGGCCGTCACCGTCGACTTCGCCGTCACCGCCCCCGAGTCCCTCGACCCCGGCGCGTACTGGGCCCTCGCCAAGGTCATGTGGTTCGGCCGCTGCCAGTACGCCCCCACCGTCGCCCTGGTGGTGGAGGCATGACCCTCGGCCTGCTCGACGGACGCCCCCTCCCGCGCACCGCCCTCGACGCCCGCCTCGCCGCCCTGCGGGGCGGCCCGCGCTCCACCGCCCTTCCCCTGCCCGGCAGTTCGGAGGACCGCCAGCTCACCCGGTGGGTCGCCCAGGTGCTGCTGACCGAGGCCCTCTGCGAGACGGTCGCCGCCGAACGAGGCCTCCCGGTCGTCGCATCCGGCCCGTCCCGCCTCGACCAACAGGCCGCCGTCGAACTCGGCTCCATCACGGCGGCCGCCTACGAGGGCAGCGCGGCCGTCCGCGCCGTCTACGCATCCGTGACCGCCGACATCGAGCCGTCCGCCGCCGACCTCGCCCACTACCGCGCCGTGACCACCCGCCCACCGACCACCCGCTGGCACCTCGCCCTCCCCGACGGCGGCTTCGAAGCCGACCCCGACACCCTCCCGGAGGCCCTCGCCGAGGCGCTTCGCGAGGCCCCGCCGGGCGAATGGGTCACCGTCGGCCCCTGGACGGCGATGCTCCTCGCCACCCTGGCCGTCCCCCGGAACCCCGACCCCACCCCGGCCCTCCGCGAAGCCGCCCGCCGCGCGGAGTTCGTCCGCTGGCTGGATCACGAGCGAGCCCAACGCCTCACCCTGGTCGAGGGATTGGAACACCCCGGCGACCCGGCCCAACCCGACAACCACCACCGCCACTGAGCGCCTTGACAACGAGCCTGCCGCGCCCGGCCCCCGGGCGCGGCAGGCACCTGGCTTCGTTAGGCTGCCGCCATGATCCGTGCAGTGGTGTTCGACGTCGGCGAGTGCCTGGTGGACGAGACCCGGGAGTACGGCACCTGGGCGGATTGGCTGGGCGTATCTCGGCACACCTTCGTCGCCCAGCTCGGTGCCGTGATCGCGGAGGGCCGCGACTACCGCGAGACGTTCCAGGTCTTCCGACCGGGCTTCGACCTGTACGAGGAGCGCGAGAAGCGGTCGGCGGCCGGTCAGCCCGAGACCTTCGACGAGGACGACCTGTACTCCGACGTCCGTCCGGCCCTCGCACGGTTGAGGGCGGACGGCCTCTGGCTCGCGATCGCGGGCAACCAGACCGTGCGGGCCGGCGCGATCCTTCGCCGGCTGTTCACGGACGACGTCGACCTGATCGGCACCTCTGACGACTGGGGTGCGAGCAAGCCGGATCCGGCGTTCTTCGAGCGGGTGGCGGAGGCGGTCCCGGCGCGACCGGAGGAGATCCTCTACGTCGGCGACCGCCTCGACAACGACGTCCTCCCCGCTGCCCGGGCGGGGATGTGTACCGCGCTGATCCGCCGGGGGCCGTGGGGCTGGATCCAGCAGCACGACCCCGCAGCCGATCGGGCGACCTTCCGGATCGACTCGCTCAGCCAGCTGCCGGAACTGATCGCGAAGGCTAACGCTGGAGTGAACTGAGTGTCGCGGAGCAGGAGTAGAGGCGGTCGTCGATGCGCCGGACCGAGTCCGAGTCCTGCCGGCTCGCGAGCGCCCGGCGGGCCTCGCGGATGCGGTCCATGCCGGTGGGGTACCAGGTCGCGCCCAGCTGATCGAGCGCCTGCTCCAGCAGAGCGCACGCCGTATCAGGCGATTGGGGCCCGCTCTTGCCGGCCCGCCGAGCAGCGCGCTCGGCGGGCCGGTTCGACTGTCCGTCGGTGCCGTATCCAGGGGCCAGGCAGGAACCGGGCGAAGGGGCGGCTGCAGTCCGGCGAGGCCTGCGGTGGAGATCTGCACGGTGGATCTTTAGGCCTGAAAGTCGCTATCCGAAACCGATGATCAAACCATAGGAATAGCTCCACGGCCTGACCGGCCACCCCCGATCAGAAGGAGCCATCGCCCATGATTCGCCTCCGTACCACCTGTATGGCCATCGCCGGAACTGCGGCGATGTTGGCCCTGGCCGCGGCGCCCGCCCAGGCCGCCCCCGGTGACGTCACGACCATGTGCGGAAGCACTCTCACCCCGGCCGGCTCTGTCGATGTGAGTTGGGGTTACAGCAGCAATTGCGGTACGCAGAGTTTCAGCCCGAACATCAAGCAGGTGAAGCAGCTCACCGGACTGCCCGTCGGCACCGTGGTCCAGGCCTGCAGCACCACCTACCCGCCGGCGGGCTGGGTCCAGACCGGCGCGTACTACACCAGTAGCTGTGTCGCCTGGTCGAACCCGAGCTTCAACAACAACGCCTGGCAGCTGAAGCGCGTCTCCTGATCCGGCGACTCCGCCTGCGCGATGCGGAGGGCCCTGGCCGATCGCCGGGGCCCTCCGTCGTTCACGATCCACCCCGACGGGGGTCGGGCCGGCCCCGGGGTTGGTGATCTAGGGTGGGCCGGTGCCGGGTGCGAGTCGTGCGTCGCGACGCAGGGCGTCGAGGGCGGTCGACGCGGCGGTCGGCGTGGCGGTCGAACGACAAGGGAGCAGGGACATGCGCGAACTCACCTATGGCGACATCGAGGCCGCCGGCGAGCGGATCGCCGGGCACGTTCGCCCGGTCGCCCTGGCGGCGGTCGAGGAGCGTACGGAGCCCGGTGAGGTGTGGCTGGCGCTGGAGTTCATGCAGCACACCGGGTCGTTCAAGGCCCGTGGTGCGCAGAACTTCCTCCGGGCCCACGGTGAGGCCGGCACCCTGCCCGAGGCGGGGGTGACCATCGCCTCCGGCGGGAACGCCGGGCTGGCGTGTGCCTGGGCGGCCCGGCAGCTGGGCGTGCGGGCGACGGTGTTCGTGCCGGCCACGGCGCCGGCGGTGAAGGTGTCCAAGCTGCGCGGGTACGGCGCCGACGTGCGGCTGGTGGGTTCGGAGTACGCGGAGGCCCTGGCGGCCTGTGCGGAGTTCGCGGCGGTCGGCGGTGCGCTCGCGGCGCACGCCTACGACCACCCGCTGATCGCGGCCGGGGCGGGCACGCTGCTGGAGGAGATCCGGGACCGGATCCCCGGCCTGGACACCGTGGTGGTCGCGGTCGGCGGCGGCGGGCTGTTCGCGGGGGTCGCCACCGCCGCCCGGGAGCACGGCGTGCGGACGGTCGCGGTGGAGCCGGGGAACTCCCGGGCGCTGAACGCCGCGCTGGCGGCGGGCCGCCCGGTGGACGTGCCGGTGGACTCGGTCGCCGCGGATTCGCTCGGGGCCCGGCGGGTCTCGGCCACGGCGCTCGGCGTCGCCCAACTGGGCGGTGTGCGGAGTGTGTTGGTGCCGGACGAGGAGATCATCGGCGCGCGCCGTGCCCTGTGGGAGGACCGCCGGGTGGCCGTCGAGCACGGCGCCGCCACCGCCCTGGCGGCGCTGAACGGCCAGGCCGGCGGCTACCGGCCCGAGCCCGGCGAGAAGGTCTGTGTGGTGTTGTGCGGGGCCAACACCGATCCGTCCGACCTGGTGGTCACGACCCCGGGCGTCGGGCCCGCCGCCGGGGGGCGCTGAGGGGCTCCGAGGTGGGTGAGGACGGCGAGGACGCGCCGGTCGCCGCTGTCCTCGGGCGGGAGGTCGAGTTTCAGGAAGATGTTCCCGACGTGCTTGTGCACGGCCCGCTCGGTGACCACGAGGCGACCGGCGATCTCGGAGTTGCCGTACCCCTGGGCCATCAGCGCGAGGACCTCGCGTTCGCGCTCGGTGAGCCGGGACAGCGGGTCGGTGCGCGTCGCGAGCAGCTGCCGGACCACGTCCGGGTCCAGCGCCGTGCCGCCGGCCGCGACCCGGTGGAGCGCGTCGAGGAAGTCGTCGACGCGGGCGACCCGGTCCTTGAGCAGATAGCCGACGCCGGTGCCGTCGGCGAGCAGCTCCCGGGCGTAGGTGTCCTCGACGTACTGGGAGAGCACGAGGATCGGCAGCCCGGGGACGCGCTCCCGGGCGTGCAGCGCGGCCCTGATGCCCTCGTCGGTGAAGGAGGGCGGGAGTCGGACGTCCACCACGGCCACGTCCGGCCGGTGGGTGACGGCGGCCGCCAGGAAGGACTCGGCGTCCCCGGTGGTGGCGAGCACCTGGTTCCCCAGGGCCTCCAGCAGCGCGGTGAGCCCCTGCGCGAGCAGCGCGTTGTCCTCGGCGATCACGATGCGCACGGGCACTCCACGGTGATCACGGTGGGGCCGCCGGCCGGGCTCCGGACCAGCAGGACGCCGTCGACGGCCTCGACGCGCTGCCGGATGCCGCGCAGTCCGGTGCCGTGCGGTCCGGCGGTGTGTCGTCCGGCTCCGCGCAGCCCGGTGCCGCCGTCGGCCCCGGCCTCGGCCGCGCCGCCCCGGCCGTCGTCGGTGATCTCCGCCCGCAGGGTGGCGCCCGTCCTGGCCAGGGTGACGGTCACGGCGCGGGCGTCGGCGTGCTTGGCCGCGTTGGTGAGCGCCTCGGTGACGGCGAAGTACACGGCGACCTCGATCTGGGCCGGTACGTCGCCGAGTTCACCGACCTCCACGGTGGCGGGCACCGGGCAGCGGGCGACGACCGCTGAGACCGCGCCGGCCAGGCCCCGGTCGGCGAGGACCGGCGGGTAGACGGACCGCAGCACGTCGCGCAATTCGGCCATCGCCTCCTCGGCGCCCTCCCGGGCCCGGGTCAGCAGCGGGCCGACTGCGGCGGGGTCGGAGCCGAGCGTCCGTTCGGCGAGCCCGAGTTGCATGGCGAGGGTGACCAGCCGGGCCTGGGTGCCGTCGTGCAGGTCCCGCTCGATGCGGCGCAGCTCGTCGCCGTGCGCGGCGATCGCTCCGGTGCGGGTCCGGTCCAGCGTGGACACGCGCTCGGCGAGGACCGCGGCGGCCGAGGGGGCGAGCAGCCACCGGCTCAGCGCGGCCGCCGTCCTGGCGAGCAGGGGCGGGCCGAACAGGGCGAGCAGCATGCTCAGCAGGAACTGGGGGACCCCGGCGTAGAGCGCGGACCCCCAGCTGTCGACCGGGACGTTCAGGAGCGGCCTGATCGGATCGTCGGCCGGGAACAGCCACCACAGGCCGACGAGCGCGAGCACGGCCGCCGGGAACAGGAACAGCGCCGTGCCGAGCAGCCCGAGCGCGGTGCCGACGACCGCCATGACGGGCGCCCAGCGCAGGTCGCGGCCGGTCGCCGGGTCGGAGAGGGCCGCCGTCAGGCGCCTGCGGGGGTGCGGTCCGGCCGGTGCCGGAGAGTTCGCCGTCCACCGCCCCAGGAGGGCGCGTTCGCCGTCGGCGAGCCACCGCAGCAGCCGGAGTTCGGGCGGCAGGACGAGCAGGCCCACGCCGACCAGGCAGAGCGCCGCCGAGTACAGGAGGACGGGCACCAGGACGAGCAGGGCCAGTCCACGGACGAACACGGCAGCGCAGTACCCGGCGGCACGGGCCGAGCGCGTCGCGCCCGCCCGCGACGCCCGCGTCATCGAAGTCTCGTTCACGGCGGCCAGTCTCCCCTCCTCGGGCTCCCGACGCAGTGGAGCGTGCTACACCATCGGTCGACGCGCCTGCACGATCGTCCCGGTCCGCCCGCGGTTCGTAGCGTCACGGCCATGAAACGAACGAACACTTCGGACGGCTCGCGCTCCGAGCTGGTGCTGTTCCTGACGATCAGTTTCGTCGGCGCCTGGATCACCATGGTCCCGCTCTGGCTGGACGGACTCCGCCGGACGAGCGCCGCACAGGGGACGCCACGGCTGGCGGCGGTCTGCATGGTCCTGATGATGCTGGTGCCGGCCCTGACCGCCTTCGGCCTCACCGTGCGGGGCCGGGGCCCGCGCCAGGCGCTGCGGCTGCTCGGGCTCGCCCGGTCCACTCCCTGGCGGAACGAACTCCGCTCCGTGGCCGTCGCGTTGACGATTCCGCTCGGTCTCACCGCGGCCGGTCTGACCGTCGCCACGCTCACCGGCTGGTACACCCCCGCGCACCTGCCCGGGCCCGGCACGGTCGTGCCGCTGGTGCTGAGCGCGCTGGTGTCCGTACCGCTGTACTTCGGCGAGGAACTCGGCTGGCAGGGTTACCTGTTGCCCCGACTGCTGCGCTACGGCCGGACCCGCGGCCTGCTGATCGGCGGCGCGATCTGGGGGGCCTGGCACGTCCCGATGACGGCGCTCGGTGGGAGCTACCCCGGCCATTCGGTGCTGCTGGGCATACCCGTCGCCGTGGTGACGGCCATGCTGCTGGGGACGGTCATCGCCGCCGTCCGCTTGTCCACCGGGTCGGTGTGGGCGGCCGTCGCGGCGCACCTGTCGCTCAACGAGTTCACGCTGCCGCTGACCCGCGAGGTCTCGGACCGGATCGTCGACCCGCTGCTCGCCGGCCCGTTGAGCATCTCGACCTGGCCGGTGACCGCCCTCGTGGTGCTGGTCGGCTGGCTGGCCCACCGGCGGAGTGCCGGCCGGGGCCCGGCGCTGCGGAACGGGCAACTCCGTTGAGCGGGGCCGGGCGTTGCGCCATGATCGGGGTCCGCCCGATTCCCTGGAGGTACGACGACGTGGCACGGACCGATGAGGCAGGGACCGGTGCGCTACGGCCCGACGTGGCGCAGCCCGAGGCGGTACGGCCCGACGTGGGATGGTCCGAGCGGCTGGTGGAGCGTGACGGTGTTCGGCTCGTCTGCCGGGACCGGGGCGGGCCGGGCCGGCCCGTCGTGCTGCTGCACGGGCTGGCCGGGCACGCGGGTGAATGGGACGCGCTGGCCGCGGAGTTGAGCATCAGCCACCGGGTCGTCGCGGTCGACCAGCGCGGACACGGCGCGAGCGAGCGCCGCCCGCCGGAGGTCTCGCGTGCCGCCTACGTCGCCGATGTGGTGGCCGTCGTCGAGCAGTTGGGGCTGCGACGGCCGGTCCTGGCCGGGCAGTCGCTCGGCGGGCACACGGCCATGCTGACCGCCGCCGCGCACCCCGCACTCGTCGGCGGGCTGGTGCTCGTCGAGGCCGGCCCGGGCGGGCCGAACCCGGACGTGGCCGGGGAGGTCGGCGACTGGCTCGACTCCTGGCCGACGCCGTTCCCCGCCCGCGAGGCGGCCGTCGAGTTCCTCGGCGGCGGGCCGGTGGGCGCGGGCTGGGCGGCCGGGCTGGAGGAACGCGACGGCGGCTGGTGGCCGCGCTTCGACCGGGACGTGATGGTGGACTCGCTGACGGAGCTCACCCAGCGGTCCTTCCTGGCGGAGTGGGCGCGGATCGCCTGCCCCACCCTGGTCGTCCTGGGCCAGTCCGGGTTCGTCCCGGCGGCGGAGGCCGATGAGATGCTCCGCCGGGGCCCCGCCACCATGGCCGTCAGCATCCCCGGCACCGGGCACGACCTGCACCTGGAGCGGCCGGAGGCGCTGCACGCCGTACTCGCGGCCTTCCTCGCCGGGATCACCGGCTGAGCGGGTCGCTGCCCGCTGGCCCGGTGCCCGCTGGCCCGGTGCCCGCCGTCCCGGGGGGTGGCGTCCCGGGGGGTGGCGTCCAGGCCGGAGCGGTCTCCGTCCGCGGGGACGCCTCCGGCCCGAACCGGTGCCGGTAGGCCGACGGCGAGATGCCCGTCTCCCGGCGTACCAGCACCCGCAGGTTGGCGGCCGTGCCCAGCCCGCTGCGGCGCGCGACCACCTCCATCCGGGACTCGCCCCGCTCGATCAGCCGGCAGGCCAGGCCCACCCGTTCCCCGGTGAGCCAGGCCAGCGGTGTGGTGCCCAACTGGGCGCGGAACCGGCGGTGCAGCGTGGCCGGGCTGACCGCCGCGCGCGCCGCCAGGTCGGCGACGGTGAGCGGTGCGTCCAGCCGTTCCTGCGCCCAGGCCAGCAGCGGCGCCAGCGACTCGTCCGTCCGCTCGGGCACCGGCCGCTCCACGAACTGCCGCTGCCCGCCGTCCCGGTGGGCCGCGAAGACCAGCCGACGGCTCACCGCGTTGGCGATCTCGGCACCGTGGTCGCGGCGCACCACGTGCAGGCCCAGGTCGAGCGCGGCCGCGCTGCCCGCGGCCGTCAGGATGTCGCCGTCGTCCACGAACAGCACGTCCGGTTCGAGGTGGACGGACGGGAAGCGGGCCCGGAAGTCGTCCGCCCACTGCCAGTGCGCGGTGGCCCGCCGCCCGTCCAGGACCCCGGCCTCGGCCATCGTGAAGGCGCCGCTGCAGAACCCGACCAGCCGCGCGCCCCGCGCGTGCGCCCGCCGGACGGCCTCCAGTACGGCGGGGCGGCGCGGCACCTCGACGTCGGGCCGGTTCGGGACGATCAGGGTGTCCGCCGTGTCGGCCGCCTCCAGGCCGGCGACCCCGGTGAGGGTGAAGAACCCGTCCCGCATCAGGGTGCTGGGCTCGGGGGAGCAGAGCCGGAAGTCGTACAGCTCACGGCCGACCTCCGGCCTGCGCAGGCCGAACACCTCGGTGGCGCAGCCGAGTTCGAAGGGGTTCGAGTTGGCGTCGACGATCACGACCACCCGGTGCGGGCCGGTCGTCGGGGGGTGCGGCGGCGGTTGCGGCTGTGGCTGTGGCGGCGAGTGCGGCTGCGGCTGCGAGGATCCTTGCGACATGTGCCATTTCTAGCACTCACGCCGGGCGGCCGGGGCGGCCCAGGATGGGCGCATGAGCAACCGACCCATCGCCCTCGGCCAGGCCCTGGCCTCCTTCGACGCCCTGTGGAGCCCCCGCATCGTCACCCGCGTCAACGACTACGACGTCCGGATCGCCAAGGTCCACGGCGAACACGTCTGGCACGCCCACGACGACACCGACGAGTTCTTCCTCGTCCTCGACGGCGAACTCCGCATCTCCCTGCGCGAACCCGCCGGCGAACGCACCGTGCTGCTCCCGAAGGGCTCCGTCTTCACCGTCCCGCGCGGCACCGAGCACAAGCCGCAGGCCCCGGACGGCGCCGCGATCCTGATGTTCGAACCCACCGGCACCCCCACGGTCGGCGACCGCCACGACCCCGTCCCGGCCCATGTCGACGCGACCACCGGTCACGCCCTGGACACCTGACGGCCGGATCCAGGCCGCCGGGAGGGCACCGGTAGCGTCGGGAGCATGACTGAACCCAGTGACTGGACCTACGTGGTGACGGACATCGAGGTGGACGGCCCGTGGGCCGGCGCCAACTCGATGCGGTCCTTCGCCTCCGTCGCCACGACGACGGACGGGCGGACGCTCGGCGAGTTCGAGGCCGTCCTCGAACCGCTCCCCGGCGCCGCGCCGAACCCGCGGACCAAGGAGTGGTTCGACTCCGAGCCGGGCACCTGGGAGGCCGCGACCGCGGACCCGCAGCCGGTCGCCCAGGTGATGGCCAGGTACGTGGAGTGGGTCCGGTCGCTGCCCGGGCCGCGGGCCTTCGCCGCCGCGCCGGTCTCCTTCGACGGGACGTGGATCGACTACTACCTGCGCCGGTTCACCCCGTACGGACTGCACCAGGGGCCGTACGAGGAGGACCGCCTCTTCCACGGGCCGGCGCTGTGCCTGCGCACCTACACGGCGGCCCTGACCGGCCGCCCGCCGGCGGACCTGGCCTCGCCGAAGCTGCCGCCGCACTGGCTGGGCGACGTCCCGCACACCCACAAGGCCATCGACGACGCCCGCGGCTTCGCCCACCTGCTGCACTTCCTCACCCGCACCACGGGCACTCCGGCGCTGCGCCTGGAGGCGTGAGCCGCACCCGCCGGTGGGTGGCCGAAATGATTGGCGTGAACCTGACATAGGAGTTCGGGTGATCTTCACTCCTCGCGCACCGACGGCTGGTTGTGTGGTGCCCACAGCCTGCCCGGGCACGGATGGCCCGGGCAGCACGAAGGAAAGGCACTGCTCATGCGACGCATCGCAACGGTGGTCACCGGCCTGCTCGCGGCCGGCGCGGCCACGGTGATCCTCACCACCGGCACCGCCCAGGCCCTCACCACGGACGCGACGCAGCTCGGCTCGGTCCACCTGACCAGGACCGACGCCGCCGGCAACACCACCTCGGCGGACCTGTCCTGTACCGCCGTCCAGTCCGGCGCCGGCTTAACCGTCACCGGCACCGGCACGGTCGCCGACCCGACCGCCGCCTGCAACGAACTGGCCGGCGTCAACGGCGACTTCGCCAAGCTGCTGGTCCACCCGACCTGGCTGCCCACGGCCCAGCAGGCCCCGGTCACCGCCACCGCCCAGGGCAACTGGGGCGCCACTGCCGTCACCTGGTCGCACACCTACGCCAACGGCAGCACGCTGACCAAGTACACCGGGGACGTCTTCGGCTTCTGAGCCCGGATGTGACACCTGCCCACGGCATGGCAGCGCCCCTCCCCCTGGACTTCGTCGTTCCGGGGGGAGGGGCGCTTCCACGTCAGCCGGGGAGGCGGTCGTGGAGGAGGAAGGTCGTGAGCGGGTCGCGGACGAGGGGGTCGGTGAAGTCGATGCCGTGGCCGGTCGCGTCGACCGTCACCATGGCGGCGCGGTGGCCGAAGGCCGCGTGGGTCCGGCGGGCTCCGGAGTACGGGGTGGAGGGGTCGTAGCGGTTCTGGAGCATCAGGATGTCGCGCGGCCCGTCGGCGTTCGGGCGGACCTGCGGCTCCTCGGGGCGGTAGTGCCAGAAGGCGCACGGCCAGACGTTGCCGGACATGCCGGCGGTCAGGGGGTAGCGCCGCCGGTCGGCGGCGGTGCGCGCGGCGTAGCCGGCGGGGTCGCGCGGCCACGCGGAGTCGCCGCAGATCACCGCGTCCTGAGCGGCGACGAAGTTGTCCGGGATGACGGTGGGGAGCGGGTTGGTGCCGGAGCCGCCGTCCGACACCGAGGTCGACCGGGTGGCGGCCCGCTCCAGGACGGCGGCGGCCAGCGGGTAGTAGCGCGGGTTGTTCAGCGAGGAGTAGGTGACGGCCCGCAGCTTGACGCCGTCCAGCACCCGGCCGTCCGACAGGACGAGGGGGTCGCGGTCGAGTTCGGCGGCGAGCCGCAGGTAGCTCGCCCGGACGGCGCCGGGGGTGGCGCCCAGGTGGAGGGCCGCGTCGCGGTCGGCGAGGTAGCGGGCCAGGGCCGGGAAGGCGTCCTCGGTGCCCTCGCTGAACAGGCCGATCGCCTGCTGCTCGCCGCCGGGGGCCACGGTGCTGTCCAGGACCACGTGGTCGGCGCCGGCGGGGAAGAGACTGGCGTAGACCTGGCCCAGGTAGGTGGCGTAGGAGGTGCCCAGGTAGGAGATCCGGCGCTGCCCGAGCGCGGCCCGGATCCGGTCCAGGTCGCGGGCCGAGTTGGTGGTGGTGATGTCGGCGAGGTACGGGCCGGCGGTGGCCGCGCAGGTGTCGGCGATCCGGCGGGCGTAGGCCAGGTTGGCGGTGATCGAGCCGTCGGGCGCCGGGAAGGGGTAGTTGAGCTGGGCGGCGCGGTCGGCGGCCGGCAGGTCGCAGTGCACCGGCGTGCTGTTGCCGACGCCCCGCTCGTCGAAGCCGATCAGGTCGTAGGAGCGCAGGACCTCGGGCGGAAGGAAGCCGACGGCCGCCCCGGGGTAGTCGAGGCCGGAGCCGCCCGGGCCGCCGGGGACCACGACGAGGTCGCCGCGCCGGTGGGCCGGGTCGGCGGTGCGGATCCGGGAGACGGTGAGCGTGATGCTGCCGGAGCCGGGGTGCCGGTAGTCGCGGGGGACGCGCAGCGTCGCGCACTGCTGGCGCGGGTCGCGCGGGAACGGCGTGCCGTTGGCGTTCGGGGTCGGCGCCGGGCAGGCGCCCCAGGAGAGGGCGGCGGGTGCGGCTTCGGCCGGCGAGGGCGCGACGGCGGTCGGCAGGAGGGCCAGGGAGAGCAACAGGCCGCCGGCGGCGGCCGTGCGGCGCGTGAACGCGGTCATGTCTTCGACGGTAGGCCGGTGGGCGGCGAGGGGCCTCGGACGTCGGGTGGAGGCGTCGGGTGGAGACGTTGAGTGGAGCCGGGTGGAGAGCCAACTGCTGCTCTCCACCCGGCGGTTGAGCGGGACCTACCGGCGGAAGGCGGCGGGGGTCGGGCCGTTCGGGCGGACGGTGATGCTGTAGGCCGCCCCGGTCGGGCGGGAGCGGAACTCCAGGGGGCCGAGGGGGAGCAGGAGGTCCAGCAGGGCGGTGGTCTCCCGGAGGGCGAACTGGGTGCCCAGGCAGGCGCGGGCGCCGAGGCCGAAGGGGAGGTAGGCGCCGAGCTGGGCGGGACGGGCGCCGTCGGGGGCGAAGCGGGCGGGGTCGAAGCGCTCCGGGTCCGGCCACAGCGCCGGGTCGCGGTGGGTGAGGTAGGGGCAGACCAGCACGTCCGTCCCGGCGGCGATGCGGTGGCCGGCGAGCACGTCGTCCTCGACGGCGTGCCGGGGGAGCAGCCAGGCGGAGGGGTAGAGCCGGAGGGTCTCGCTGACCAGGGCCTGGGGGTCGGCCTGCCGGGCCCCGGGGTTGTCGTCGAGCAGCAGGAACAGCCAGGTGAGCGTGGTGGCGGTGGTCTCGTGGCCCGCGACCAGCAGGGTGACCAGCTCGTCGCGGATCAACCGGTCCGTGTACTCGGGGTGTTGGTCGGCGGCGTCGAGCAGGACGCGCAGCACCCCCGGCTCCGGGAGGTCGGCGGCGCCGCGGGCCGCGTCGATCGCGGCCTGGGCGACGGCGTCGATCCGGGCGAGGTCCTCGGCGACGGTGTCCCGGGCGTCGGCGGCGTTGGTCGGCAGTGTCGGCATCGCGGCCACCACCCGTTCCACCGAGCGCAGTTCGGCGTCCGTGCGGTCGTCGAGCGGCAGCCCGGTGAGCGCCCGCCAGACGGTGTCCAGGGCGAAGCCGCGCATCTCCTCGGCCACGTCGAAGGTCTCCCCGCTGCGCCGGTACCCCTCCCAGCGCGCGGCGGTGCGGCGTGCGGCGGCGGCGATCCGCTGCTCGTAGCGGCGCATCCCGGTGCCCGTGAACTGCGACTGCAACAGCCGCCGTTGCCGCTTCCAGGCCTCCCCGGTGGCGGACAGCACGCCGTCGCCGACCAGCATCCGGGCCCGGTGCGACCGCTTCACGTACCGGTCGGGGTGGTGCCCCAGCACGTGCTGCACCGCGGCCGGATCGGTCACCAGCACGGTGGGCGTCGGCCCGAGCCGGAACGCGGCGATCCCGCCGACGCCGCGCTGCGCCCGCGCGAGCAACTCGACCAGTTCCGCCTCCTCCGCCCGCCACTCCTCGACGGCCTCGGGGGCCAGTTCCGGCACGGGCACGGTGTCCGTGGTCACCAGGGTTCTCCTCGACTCGGCCGACGAAGGGCAGGGCGGACCCGCCCCGGCGCCCGACTCTACGTCAGCCGCGTCGCCGCGCGGTGACACCCGGTCACTTCGCCGACCGGTCCACTCACTGGTCGGTCGGCTCCTTCCAGTAGTCCAGAGCGGGCAGGCGTATCCAGACGTCGGCGGGCCCGGTGACGGCTCGGGCGTCGGTGGGGTGCAGGCCGGCGAAGGCACAGGCGTAGGCGATCGCCTTGTAGTGGTAGAGGTACCCGGTGAGGACCTCCTCGGGGGTGTGACCGGGGAGGGGCCCGCCGCCGGGGTGGAGGTCCCAGTCTTCCGTGACGCCGTCGCGGTGGATGCCGCCCTGGTTCCCGCTCTTGGGATTGGCGTACATGCCGTAACCGAAGGTGCCGGCCGTCAGCCGGGCCATGACGCCCGGGGTGGACGGGGTGTAGCCCCAGGGCTGGGTGACGATGCAGCCGCCGGGCACGGTCGTGACGCCGACCAGGAGCAGGCTGTCGTCCTGGTCGTGGTCGTACGGGTCGTCGAGGAAGTCCGCCATGAACTCCTCGCCCACCGGCTCGCCGGAGAGCCGCCGGACCGCCTCGGCGGCGTCGATGCCGGCCACGCAGGCGAGGCCGGTGCCCTCGTAGTGGAAGTCGCCGAGGTTCGCGAGGAGTTGGCGGGCGTTCCGGGCGGTGGCCTGCTCGGCCGCCGTCAGCCCGGGCTCCCCGGCCGGGACGGGGAACAGGTCGGGGACCGGCCCGGCCAGCGCGAGCCGACCGGGCGACCAGCCGCCGAGCTGGGGGCGCCAGGGATCGGCCCCGGCGGCGGCCAGGGCGCGGGCGTTGTCCGGCCGGCCGGCGAGGACGGCCTCCCACAGCGCCGTGGTCCCGTCCTGCGGCGCATCCACGTCCGCCACCCGGGCGGCGAGTTCGGTGATCACCTCGGGGGACCCGTAGGACGCGGCCCGGTGCAGGGGCCGCTGGCCGAAGCCCCAGTCCTCCGGGTCGGCGCCCGCGGCGAGGCGCGCGCGGATCTCCTCGGCGTCCCGCCAGCTGTCCCAGGTCACACCCGCCCAGCCCGTCATCGTGCCTCCCGTGCCCTTTGTCCGTGCGTCTGGTTGTCGGCGGCCGCTCTGTCCGGTGGCTGCCGGCTGCTCCTCCGTACACGGAAGCACATGGGTCCGACAATGCAGCAGGCCGGGCCCCAACCCCCGGCCCGCCCGCGGGCCGCGGACGCGGCTGCGCCGCGGTCCGTCCCCCTCGACGGATCGCGGCGCAGCGGTTCTGGGGTGTCAGGCAGGGTGGCCCGGGTGGGTCACAGCTGCTGCCAGAGGGCGGGGACGATCGGCGGCTCCCAGCCGACCTGGGCGGTGTGGCCCTGGATGCAGCGGTAGCTGACGCCGTTGTAGGTGACGACGTCGCCGGCCTGGTAGGTGGTGCCGGGGGTCCAGGCGTTGCCGGGGTCGGGGGTTCCGCTGCCGACGACCAGGGTGAAGCTGGTGGTGTGGGTGGCGGAGCCGGTTCCGGTGACGGTGATGCTGTAGGTGCCGGCCGCGGTGCTGGTCGCGGTGGCGACGGTCATGGTGGCGGAGGCGCCGGACTGGACGGAGGAGGGGTTGAAGGAGACGGTGACGCCGGCCGGGGCGCCGGAGGCGGTCAGGTTGACCGTCTGGGCGGAGCCGGAGGTGGTGGCGGTGGCGACGGTGGCCGTGGCGGAGGCGCCGGGCTTGACGGTGGCGGTGGCCGGGTTCACCGAGACGGAGAAGTCGTTGGCCGGGGTGGTGCCGCCGACCGAGGTCTTCCAGATGGTGTAGGCCACGCCGTTGGCGTTGCGCTTGAGCACGGTGGCGTCGACGTTGGAGGTGGTGTCGCAGGACTGGTGGTAGCAGGAGTCGTAGGACTGCCCGGCCGAGCCGCCCCACTTGGCGGCCTGCGCGGAGGTCTTGACGGCGCTGGCGCCGGCCGCGTAGCCGGAGGTCGGGACGCCGGCCTGCTGGAAGGAGTAGTCGTCGGAGCGGCCCACGCCCTCGACGTTCTCCTCGGGCTGGAGGTTGAGCGAGTCCCAGTAGGCCTTCATCGGCGCGGAGGCCGCGGCGGTGAGGTTGTTGATGAAGTAGCCGGCGTTGGGCGAGCCGACCATGTCGAAGTTGTAGTAGGCCTTGATCGCGGAGCGCTGGGTGGAGCCCAGCTGGCCGACGTAGTACTGGGAGCCCTGGAGGCCCTGCTCCTCACCGGTCCACCAGGCGAAGCGGACGTGCCGGGTGAGGGTGGGGTTCTGCTGGGCGAGCGCGAGGGCGTTCTCCAGCAGGACGGCGGAGCCGGAGCCGTTGTCGTTGATGCCGGGGCCGGCCGAGACGCTGTCCAGGTGGGCGCCGAGCATGGTGACCTGGTCGGACGGGCCGCCGGGCCAGTCGGCGACCAGGTTGTTGGACTGGTAGGTGCAGGAGGTGCAGGTCTGCTCGCTGACCTGGAAGCCGGCCGCCTGGAGCTTGCCCTTGATGTACGCCAGGGACTGGCTGTGGCCGGCGCTGCCCGCCCGGCGGTTGCCGCCGTTCTGGTTGGCGATGGTGTTCAGCTGGGCCAGGTCGGCCTGGATCTTGGCCACGTCGATGTCCGGGGCCGGCCCGCCGGGCGTGCCGCCGCCGCCGACGGTCAGGGTGTACTGGGCGGTGTGGGTGGCCGCGCCGGCGGTGCCGGTCACGGTGATCACGTAGGTGCCGGCGGGGGCACCGGAGGAGGCGGCCAGGGTCAGCGTCGCGGACCCGCCGGTCTGCACGGAGGACGGGCTGACCGTCGCGGTGACCCCGGTCGGGGCGCCGGTGGCCGTCAGGTTGACGGTCTGCGCGGTGCCGGAGGTGACGGCGGTGGAGACCGTCGCGGTGGTCGACGAGCCGGGCTGGACGGAGCCGGCGGCCGGGCCGAGCGCGAGCGAGAAGTCGTTGTTGCCGGACGGCGTGCAGGTCGGGTCACCGCTCTGCGCGGGCACACTGACGGCGTCCCAGGCGGCCTTGGCGCGGTTGAAGAAGGTGCAGCTCGGGTCGAGGTTCTTGGCCGCGGTCAGGGTGGTGGTGCGGTACCGCTTGTAGGTCATGCCGCTGGTCTTGAGCAGCATGCCGCCGTACCAGACCTGGCCGGCCTGCTTGACGCCGATGCCGGTGACGCTGGAGTTGTTGCAGGTCGGGCTGGTGGGCTTGCCGCCGCCCGGGTTGGAGCCGTTGGACAGCAGGTAGAACCAGTGGTTCAGCGGTCCGGCGGCCGCGTGCACCTCGGTGCTCGGGATCGAGGAGGAGTAGCAGTTCGGGTCGTTGTTGACCAGCGAGGGCTGGTAGAGGTTGCGGATCGGGCCCTGGCCGACCAGGTTGATCACGCGGCCGACCTGGTAGTCGGGGTAGTCGTACGGCGCGGGCTCGTTGTTGTACTCCTTGGTGAGCGCGCCGAAGATGTCGCCGGTGCCCTCGCCGAGGCCGTTCTCGTTGTTGGCGCCGCCGGGGGTGTACTGGTCGATGCCGTGGCCGAACTCGTGGCCGACGACGTCCTGGGCGGCTATCCACTCGCCGGCCTGGTTGTGGCCGATCGAGACGGAGCTGCCGTCCCAGTAGGCGTTGACGTCGTTGAGGCCCATCTTGATCGGCCAGCTGCCGCCGTTGCCGTCGTGGCCGTTGCGGCCGAGCCAGTCGCGGAGCATGTCCCATTCCTTCTGGGCCGCCCACATGGCGTCGCCGCAGCCGGTCTCCCGGCTGGACGGGTTGCCGTTGCCCCAGGAGTCGGAGGACTTGGTGAACACCTGGCCGGTGTCGTTGTCGGAGCAGGACAGGCCGGGCCGGCTCGGGTCGCGCAGCGCGTACGAGCCGCCGGAGTTGGTGGTGCTGATGGTCAGCGGGCCGGGGCCGTTCCACTTGCTGTTGACGGTGCCGGCCTCGACGTCGTCGTAGCTGTCGACGACCTCGCCGGTGGCGGCGTCGACGAAGACGTGCAGGTGGCTGGGCGCGGTCTCGGTGCGGCCCTTGAGCACGGTCTCCCAGGCGAGCCGGCCGGCGCCGTCCTTGACCCGGACGACCAGGCGGCGGGACTCGACCTGGTCGACGACGGGCAGCTTGGTCCGCGCGGTCCTCTCCGCGTTCGCCGCGCTGATCTGCGGGGTGATCGAGCCGCCGACCGGCCCGGTGGCGGCCGACTGGAGGCCGCGCACGGTGCCCTTGCCGTCGGCGAGCACCACGGCGTCGCCGCCGACCACGGGCAGGCCGCGGTAACTGCGCTCGTACGAGACCGAGTAGAGGCCGTTCAGCCAGGGGGTGACGGCCTTGCGCTCGTAGGTCTCGCCCGGTCCCTTGGCCAGGGCGTCGGTGCCGGCCGCGGCGGCCGCGTCGGCGGCGTTCACGGCGGCGGCCAGGGCGCTGGGTGGTGCGGGGGAGGGGGTGGGCGCGGCGGTGGCCGCCCCGGCGGTGGCGCCGATCAGGCCGGCCAGTACGGTCAGGGTGGTCGCCGTGGTGAGCAACCTGCCTGGGGAAACTCTGCGTTGCATCGAGGCTCCTCGCGAGTGGGGGTCCTCGACCGCGGACGGGAAAGGCTGGTGGGCGCACCGCGGGCCGCTTCTGGGGGGACGGCCGTGCGGGCCGTCCGCGCTCGGGTGCCCGAACACTCACATGGCGTCATGCCCGGGTCAATGGCTGGTGCAGGCTCTGCATAGGGTTGGCAAATTCCGTCAAGGTGCGGGTGCCGTTTCGCGTCAAGCTGGGCTTTCCCCTCAGTGGTTGAGACCACCTCATGTACGGGAGGGGAGCCATCGAGTACCGTCCTCCTCGTCGGACTCGTCGGACTCGTCCCAGGGCCCCGCGTCGGGGGCGTACAGGGGGAGGACAGCCGTGCACCGGAACCGTTCGGCCCCGGCCTCGCCACCGGACGTCCAGCAGGCGGGCGCCTGGCGGGAGTTCGGCGCCCGGCTGCGGCACTGGCGGCGCCGGGCCGGACTCACCCAGGCGCAGCTCGGCGCGGGCATCGGCTACGACCACACCGCGGTCAGCAAGATCGAGCACGGCTCCCGTCGGGTCGCCCCCAGGATGGCCGAGCGGATCGACGAACTCCTCAATGCCGGAGGGGAGTTGGTGGCATCCTGTCTGCGCGCCGAGACCGCCGGACTACCGCTGCCGGCTCCCTTCGCCCCCGCCCTGCTCCGGCCGCCGCTGCCCGGCGGGGTGCCGGACGGGGTGCCGCTCGGGCCCGGGTCCGCCGCCGTGCCCACTCCCGTCGAACCGGTCCTGCTCGCCCCGGCCCGGCTGCCGGACTACGGACTGCTCTGCCCGCTGCACGACGCCGAGGGCTGCGCCGTCCCGCCGCCGGGGGAACTCGCGCTCCTGTGCGAGGAGTTCCGTGCCGCCGACCCGGCCACCGCGCCGCCGCTGGACGCCGCCACCGCGCACGCGCTGGCCGGGCTGCTCGCCGCCCAGCTGCGGGCCGGCGAGACCGGCGCCCTGGCCGGGCTGGTCGCCGCCGTCGAACGCACCCTGCACGTGGTGCTCGCCCGGCTGGCCGTCGCCCCCGCCGCCCAGCGCCGCCCGCTGGCCCGGCTGGCCGCCGAACACGCCCACGCCGCCGGGGCCCTGCGGATGCAGGGCGGCCGCAACGCCACCGCCATGGCTTGCTTCGACCGGGCGCTCACCTGGGCCGGGCTGGCCGGGGACCGGGCCACCCAGGTCGGCACGCTCAGCGACCTCAGCATCCTGGCCCGGCTGGACGGCGACCCGGTGGCCGCGCTCGGCTACGCCCGGGAGATCGACCGGGTCGCCCCCGGGCGGCCCTGGGCCGGGGCGATGGGCCGGATCAGCCGGGCCCGGGCCCGGGCCCTGACCGGGGACGTGCGCGGCACCGTCCGCGACATCGCACTGGCCCGGGCGCACCTGGAGCACATCGACGCCCGGGACGAGGCGGACGTGCCGTGGCTGTCCATCGCCTCGATGCGGCTGCGGGTGGAGTCCGCCGCGGCCGCCGCGCTGCGCGACCTCGCCGCCGCGGTGGACGATCCCCGGCTGGCCCGGCGGGCGCTGGCGGCCACCGAGACCGCGCTCGGCCTGCTCGGTCCGACCCAGCTGCCGTCCAGCCGGCTGCTGTTCACCGTCCGGGCGGCCGACTGCCACGCCTGCGCGCACGATCCGCGCACGGCCGTGGACCTGCTGGCGCCCGCCCTGGAGTCGGTGCCGGTGGCCGCGCTGCCCGCGCTGGTCGGGCACGAGCTGCGCGGCCTGCGCGAGCGCCTCGCGCGGTACGGGCCGCGGACCGCCGACCGGTTGGCGGAGCTGGCCGGCTCCTGAGCCCCCGCCGGCCCGCGACCGGCCACTCCCGCCGGCCCGCGATCGCCCACTCCCGCCGGCCCCGACCGGCCAGTCCCGACGGCGCGCGACCTCCGGCCCGTCGGCCCCCGACCTGCGGTGGGCGTCGGAGGGGGCGTGGGCGCCGGACCGTACGGGAATCGCGCGCGCCGCACTCCGGCTCGACCCGCCCTGCCCCCGAGTACGCCCCGTTCACGCCGCCGATTTGTCAACTTCGTGTGCAGATCTTCCTCCGATCGGGTTATTCATGGCGTTAACACGTCGAATGACTGACCCCGCCTGCGCCTCCCGCTAGAGTCTCTGACGTTTCCGTTCGTTAGTCCGCGAAGAACTAGGGGGAGCGTGCTGTCAGCCATCGCACGCCGGCTCGCCCATCCGCTGCTGCTCCTGGGGGTGCTGTGCACTGCCGTCGCGACACTGCGCTTCCACTGGGCGCCCGACCAGGTCTCCCCGCTCGTGCTGATCGCCGTCATCTGCTACCTGGCGGTGCTGGAGCGGGTGATCCCGTACCGGACCGACTGGCACCCGAGCGGGCGTGAACTGCGCTGGTACGGCGTGTACTTCGTGCTGAGCATGGTGGGCGGAGGGCTGGCCCAGGGGCTGGTGACCACCCTGGTGGTGGCGCTCGGTCCGGCCCGTCCGGCCCTGCCGTTCGCGCTGGAGATCCCGCTCGCCCTGCTGATCGGCTCGCTCGGGGACTACCTGGTGCACCGCTGGTCGCACCGCAACCGCTGGCTCTGGCGACTGCACGGCGTGCACCACGTGCCGGACAAGGTGAACGTCGCCAACAACGGCGTCAACCATTTCCTGGACGTGCTGTTCGCCCAGTCCGTGGTCCAACTCCTGCTGGCGATGATCGGATTCTCGGCGGATTCGGTGTTCGTGGTCGGAATATTCGTGATGGCACAGGGGTATTTCGTTCACGCCAACATCGACGTCCGGATCGGCTGGCTCGGCCACGTCCTGGCCGGCCCGGAACTCCACCGCCTGCACCACAGCACCGACCTCGCCGAAGCCGGCCACTACGCCTCCGACCTGTCGCTGTGGGACCACGTGTTCGGGAGCTTCACCTGGCGGCCCGGGCGGATCCCGGAAGCGGTCGGCCTCACCGACCCGGCCGCGTTCCCGACCACCGGAGAGCTCGGCGCCACCCTGCTGCACCCCTGGCGCCGGATGAAGACCACCGAGCAGTCCGTCTGACCCCACCGGCCCCCCGCATCCCCGCTCGTCGACCTCCCGCCCCGCTCCCACCCGCCCCCGCCTCCGTTCCCACCCGCCCCCGTCCCGACCGTCCCGACCGCCCCGCCCCGTTCCGACCGGTCCCCGGGCAGCCGCCCCGCCCGTGCCCCGTGCCGTCCCCGCCACCACCCTCGGATTGGACCATGACCACCTCGCCCTTCGCCGTGCCCTGCGAACGGATCGCGATCACCGGCATCGGCTGCCGCCTGCCGGGACACGCCAACGACCACCGGACCTACTGGCGCAACCTGATCGAGGGCCGGGACTGTCTCACCGACACCCCCGCCGACCGGTACGACACCGGCACCCTGGGCAGCCGGGACCGCGCCAAGCCGGGGCGGCTGATCGGCGGCCGGGGCGGCTACATCGACGGCTTCGACACCTTCGACCCGGCCTTCTTCGGGATCAGCCCCCGCGAGGCCGCCCACATGGACCCGCAGCAGCGCAAGCTCCTGGAGGTGAGCTGGGAGGCGCTGGAGGACGGCGGGCTGCGCCCCGGCGCGCTGGCCGGGCGGGACGTCGGCGTCTACATGGGCGCCTTCACGCTGGACTGGAAGATCCTCCAGTTCGCCGACCTGGACTTCACCACCATCGCCGCGCACACCGCCACCGGCACCATGATGACGATGGTGTCCAACCGGATCTCGCACTGCTTCGACTTCCGCGGCCCCAGCGTCTCGATCGACACCGCGTGCAGCTCCTCCCTGGTCGCGGTCCACCTGGCCTGCCAGAGCCTGCTCCGCGGCGAGACCGAACTCGCCCTGGCCGGCGGCGCCCTGCTGCACATGGCGCCGCAGTACACGATCGCCGAGACCAAGGGCGGCTTCCTCTCCGCCGACGGCCGCTCGCGCGCCTTCGACGCCGCCGCCGACGGCTACGTGCGGGCCGAGGGGGTCGGTGTGGTGGTGCTCAAGCGGCTCTCCGACGCGCTGCGCGACGGCGACCCGGTGCACGCCGTGATCCTCGGCAGCGGCGTCAACCAGGACGGCCGCACCAACGGCATCACCGTCCCCAGTGCGGACGCCCAGGCCGCCCTGATCGAACGGGTCTGCGCCGGCGCCGGGGTGCTGCCCGGCAGCCTCCAGTACGTCGAGGCGCACGGCACCTCCACCCCGGTCGGCGACCCGATCGAGGCGGCCGCGCTCGGCCGGGTGCTCGGCATCGGGCGCCGCGAGGGGGAGCGCTGCTACGTCGGCTCGGTGAAGACCAACATCGGGCACACCGAGGCCGCCGCCGGGGTCGCCGGACTGATCAAGACCGCGCTCGCCCTGCGGCACCGCAGGATCCCGCCGCACCTCAACCTGGAGCGGCCCAACCCGGCCATCGACCTGGCCGCGCTGCCCTTCGACATCCCGACCGCCCCGGTCGACTGGCCCGAGCACCAGGGGCCGGCCCGGGCCGGCGTCAACTCCTTCGGCTTCGGCGGCACCAACGCCCACGTCCTGCTGGAGGAACCGCCGCCGCCCGCCCCCGTCGCCCCCGCCCGGCGACCGGCCGTCACGGTGCTGCCGCTGAGCACCCGGGACGCCGCCGGGCTGCCCGAACTCGCCGCCGCCGTACGGCAGGAGCTCGCCGCCGGGGCCTGCCCGGCGGACCTCGGCCACACCCTGGCGCACCGCCGCGAGCACCTGCCCGAGCGGCTCGCCGTGGTGCACACCGGGCCCGCCGACCTGGCCGAGGCGCTGGCCGCCCACGAACGCGGCGAGGACCACCCCCGGGTCGTCCGGGGCCTGGCCCGGGAGCGTCAACAGCGCCGACTGGCCTGGGTGTTCACCGGCATGGGCCCGCAGTGGTGGGGCATGGGCCGGGGCCTGTACGAGAGCGAGCCGGTCTACCGGGAGGCCGTCCGGGCGGTGGACGCCGAGATCCGCGCCCAGGCCGGCTGGTCCCTGCTGGACGAACTCGGCCGGGACGAGGCCGACTCCCGGATGGCCGCGACCTGGCTCGCCCAGCCCGCCAACTTCGCCGTCCAGCTGGGGCTCTCGGCGCTCTGGCACAGCCACGGCGTGCACCCCGACGCGGTGGTGGGCCACAGCACCGGGGAGGTCGCCGCCTTCCACGAGGCCGGGGTCTACGACCTGGCCGACGCCGTCCGGGTGGTGCTCGCCCGCAGCTCGCTCCAGCAGCGGCTGGCCGGGACGGGCTCGATGCTCGCCGTCGGCCTGCCGGAGGCCGAGGCGGAGCGCCGGATCCGCCCGTACCGCGACCAGGTCTCGCTCGGCGCCGTCAACAGCCCCTCCGCGGTGACCCTCGCCGGGGACACCGAGGCGCTGCGCGAACTCGCCGCCGAGCTCGAAGGGCAGGGCGTCTTCGCCCGCCTCCTGGACGTCGAAGTGCCCTACCACAGCGTGCGGATGGACCCGATCCGGGCCGAACTGACCGCCGCCCTGGCCGGGATCGAGCCCCAGCGGGCCCGGTTGCCGCTCCACCTCACCGCCCGCGAGGGGCTCGCCCTCGGGCCCGAGCTGGACGCCGGGTACTGGTGGCACAACGTCCGCCACCCGGTGCGCTTCCGGGCCGCCGTGGAGCGGATGGCCGAGGACGGGCACCGGCTGTTCCTGGAGATCGGCCCGCACCCCGTCCTCGGCCACGCGATCCGCGAGTGCGCCGAGCAGGCGCACACCCTGCCGTCGATCCGCCGGCAGCAGGACGAACCCGAGCGCGTCGCCCAGACCCTGGCCGAACTCCACACCCTCGGCGTCGAGTTGGACTGGCACGCGCTGCACCCGGCCGGGTGCCCGGTGCCGCTGCCCGGCTACCCGTGGCGGCGCGAGCGCCACTGGACCGAGCCGAAGCCGGTCGAACAGGTCCGGCTCGGGCAGCTCGACCACCCGCTGCTCGGCCGCCGCACCGCCGCCGCCCAGCCCACCTGGACCACCGCGCTCGACCCCGAGCGGCTGCCCTACCTGGACGACCACCGGATCGAGGGCCGGGCGGTCTTCCCCGCCGCCGGGTACCTGGAGATGGCCGCCCAGGCCGTCCGCGCGCTGACCGGCGGCAGCCAGGTCGTGCTGGCCGAGGTCGAACTGCACCGGGCGCTGTTCCTCTCCGACACCGAACCCGTGCACGTCCAGCTCGGCTACGCCCCCGAGGACGCCCGCTTCACCATCGCGGCCACCCCGGCCGGCGGCGAACCCACCGTGCACGCCGGCGGCCGGGTCCGCACCGGCCAGCGCCGCTCCTACGGCCCCGCCGCCGACCTCGACGCGCTGCGCGAACGCGGGCGGCACCTCGACGGCCCGGACTGCTACCGGCGGCTGGCCGAGCGCGGCTACGACTACGGGCCGGCCTTCCGCGCCGTCGCCGAGGTCTGGGCCGGGCCCGGCGAGGCGCTCGCCCGGATCCGCCCCACCGAGCGGCTCGGTCCCGGCGCCGCCGACCACCACCTCCACCCGGTGCTGCTCGACGCCTGCTTCCAGACCCTGCTCACCACCCGGCTGCACGCCCCCGAGGACGGCAGCGTCCGGCTGCCCGTCTCGATCGAGGAGGTCCGGCTCGACGCCATCGGCGACCGCCCGATCTGGGCGCACGCCACCGTCACCCGGGAGAGCGCCGAGGAACTCGTCGGCGACCTCGCCCTGTACGCCGAGGACGGCACCCCGCTCGGGCGGATCACCGGCTTCAAGGTCGCCGACGTCGCCCGGGCGGCCGCCTCGGTCGGCCTGGCCACCATCGACGGCTGGCTCACCGAACTCGCCTGGCAGGACGCCCCGGCCGCGCCGCACGACGCCCCCACCGGCGACCTGCTGCTGTTCGCCGACGCCGGCGGCCTCGCCGAACGGCTGGCCGCCCTGGCCGCCGGGCACGGCGCCCGCTGCCACCTCGTCCGGCCCGGCCCCTCGTACGCCACCGGGGACGGCGGAACGACCGTACGGCCCGACTCCGCCGAGGACCTCCAGCGGCTGTTCGCCGAGCTGGACCCGGCCCACCGGACCGTCGTCCACCTGTGGAACCTCGACCTGCCCGCCCTCGACGCCCTCGACCCCGGCGATCCCGGGCAGCTCGACCGGCTCGCCACCCACGGCGCCTACTCGCTGATCACCCTCGCCCGGGCGCTGGCCGCCGCCCGCCCCGACGGCCGGCTGCACATCGTCACCCGCGGCACCCAGGCCACCGGCCCGCAGGACCGGGTCGAACCGCTCGGCGCCCCCGCCTGGGGCATCGGCCGGGTGCTCTGGCAACAGGAACTCGTCGCCCAGCGCGGCAGCCTGATCGACCTGGACCCGGCCCGGCCGGCCGCCGACCAGGCCGCGGACCTGCTCGCCGAACTCGCCGACCCGGCCGCCGCCCGCCCGGGCGACCACTCGGGCGACCACTCGGGCGACCGCCCGGCCGAGGCCGAACAGGAACTCGCCCTGCGGGCCGGCCGCCGGCTCACCAGCCGGCTGCGCCCCGCCGAGGGCCTCACCCGGCCACTGCCGCCGGTGCTGCGCCCGGACGGCTGCTACCTGGTCACCGGCGGGCTCGGCGCGCTCGGCCGGCTGCTCTGCCGCACCCTGGTGCGGCGCGGCGCCCGGCGGCTGGTCCTGGTCGGCCGCACCGCCCTGCCGCCGCGCGCCGACTGGCACGCCGTCGACCCCGCGACACCCGCCGGGGAGCGGATCGCCTTCCTGCGCGAACTGGAGGCGCTCGGCGCCGAACCGCTGCTCGCCACCGTGGACGTCACCGACGGACCGGCCCTCGCGGCCTGGCTCGCCGACCACCGCCGCCGCCAACTCCCGCCCATCCGCGGGGTGTTCCACCTCGCCGGACAGGTCAGGGACACCCTGCTGGCGCAGATGGACCGGCCCGCCTTCGACGCCGGGTACGCCCCCAAGGTGGCCGGCGCCCACCTGCTGCACCGGCTGCTCGCCGACGAACCGCTCGACCACTTCGTGCTGTTCGCCTCCGTCGCCTCGCTGCTCACCACCGCCGGACAGACCAACTACGCGGCCGGCAACGCCTTCCTGGACGCCCTCGCCCACCACCGCCGGGCCCAGGGCCGGCCCGCGCTCAGCCTGGACTGGGGGCCCTGGGCCACCGGCATGATCGAGGAACTCGGCCTGGTCGCCCACTACCGCGACGCCCGCGGCATGAGCTCGCTGCCCCCCGAGGCCGGCACCGCCGTCCTGGAACGCGTCCTCGGGCAGGACCGCGCCCAGCTGCTGGTCGCCACCGTCGTCGACTGGCCCACCTTCCTCGCCTGGTACCCGGCCCCGCCGCCGCTGGTCGCCGAGCTCGCGGCCGGCGCCGCCGCACAGGCCCCGGCCGAGACCGGCGGCTTCCTGGACGGCTACCGCGCCGCCGACCCGCAGGCCCGCCGGCAGCTGGTCGCCGAACGGTTCGGCGCGGCCGCCGCCGCCGTGCTGCGCACCGCCGTCGAGCGGATCACCCCCGACACCCGACTCGGCGCCCACGGCCTGGACTCGCTGCTCGCCATGGAGCTGCGCGCCCGGGTGCACGGCGAACTCGGCGTCGCCCTCCCGGTGGTGGCGCTGCTCAGCAACGGCAGCGTGGCCGACCTGGTCGAGCTGCTCACCGCCGGCCTGGCCGAACAGCTCGCCACCGAGGGCGGCCCGCAGCAGGCCGAGGTCGAACTCCACACCGACGAGGCCCGCTACCCGCTCACCCACAACCAGCAGGCCCTGTGGTTCCTGCGCCAGCTCCACCCGGACGGCTTCGCGTACAACATCGGCGGCGCGGTCGAGGTGTGCGCCGAACTCGACCCGGAGCTGATGTTCACCGCCTTCGCCTTCCTGGTCGCCCGGCACCCCGGACTGCGCGCGGCCTTCACCGCCGAGGAGGGCCGTCCCGTCCAGCGGATCCGCGCCGAAGCCGTCGCCGACACCGCGCTGTTCGACGTCGAGGGCCGCCCCTGGGAGGAGATCCACGCGCTGATCGTCCGCGAGTACCGCCGGCCGTACGACCTGGCCGAGGACCCGCTGGTGCGGCTGCGGCTGTTCCGGCGCGGCCCGGACCGCTGGGTGCTGATGAAGGCCGTGCACCACATCGTCTCGGACGCGATCTCCACCTTCACCTTCATCGAGGAGCTGTTCGAGGTCTACCAGGCGCTGCGCCGCGGCCGCACCCCCGAACTGCCCCCGCTGGCCGCCCGCTACCTGGACTTCCTGAACCACCAGAACCGCTTCCTGGCCGGGCCGCAGGCGCAGCGGATGCTCGACTACTGGCGCGGCCACCTGCCCGCCGGGATGCCGGTGCTGGCCCTGCCCACCGACAAGCCCCGCCCGGCCGTGCAGACCCACAACGGGGCCTCCGAGTTCTTCCGGATCGACGAGGAACTGACCGCCCGGGTGCACGAGTTGGCCCGGGCGAACGGCGCCACCCCGTTCATGGTGCTGCTCGGCGCCTACTACCTGCTGCTGCACCGGTGGTCCGGCCAGCCGGACATCGTGGTCGGCAGCCCCGTCACCGGCCGTACCCAGGAGGAGTTCGCCTCCGTCTACGGCTACTTCGTCAACCCGCTGCCGCTGCACGTGAGCCTGGCCGGGGAACCGACCGTCACCGAACTGCTGGCCCGGGTGCGGGAGAGCGTCCTCGGCGGGCTGGACAACCAGGAGTACCCCTTCCCGCTGCTGGTCGAGCAGCTCGGCCTCCAGCACGACCCGAGCCGCTCCGCGGTGTTCCAGGCGATGTTCATCCTGCTCACCCACAAGGTCGCCGTGGAGCGCTTCGGCTACCGCCTGGAGTACATCGAACTGCCCGAGGAGGAAGGGCAGTTCGACCTCACCCTGTCCGCCTACGAGGACCGCGCGGACAACTGCTTCCACTGCGTGTTCAAGTACAACTCCGACCTCTTCGAGCCCGGCACCGTCCAGCGCCTCGCCGCCCACTACCGCACCCTGCTGGACGCCATGACCCGGGCCCCGGAGGGCGAGCCGGTCGGCCGGCTGCGGATCCTGGACGAGGCCGAACGGCGGCTCGTGCTGGAGCAGTTCAGCGGCGCCGGACGGCGGATCGACCACGACGTGCCGCTGCCCGAGCTGATCGCCAAGGCCGCCGCCGAGCACCCGGAGGCCGTCGCGGTGGTCGCCCCCGGCCGGGACGGCGTCCGGCGGCTGAGCTACGGCGAACTGGACCGGCGCTCCCAGCGCGCCGCCGCCCGGCTGCGCGAACTCGGCGCCGGTGAGGGCTCGGTGGTCGCGGTCTGCCTGGACAAGTCGCCCGAGCTGGTCACCACCCTGCTGGCGGTCTGGCGGGCCGGCGCCGCCTACCTGCCGCTCGACCCCGGGCACCCGGCCGACCGGCTGGCGCACCAGCTGGCCGACGCCGGCGCGACCCTGGTGGTGGTCGACGAACGGCACCGGGACGCGGCCGACCTGCCCGCCCGGCCGGTCACCCCGGCCGACCTGGACCGGCCCGCAGCCGCCGCCGGGCCGCTGCCCGCCGCCGACCCGGACCGGCCCGCGTACCTGATCCACACCTCCGGCTCCACCGGGCGGCCCAAGGGCGTCCTGGTCCAGCACCGCCAGCTGGCCGCCGCCACGGCGGGCTGGCGGGCCGAGTACCGCCTGGACACCGAGGCCCGGGTGCACCTCCAGATGGCCGGCACCGCCTTCGACGTGTTCACCGGCGACCTCGCCCGGGCCCTCGGCACCGGCGGCACGCTCGTCCTGGTCGACCGCGAACTGCTCTTCGACACCGCCCGGCTGTACCGGGTGATGCGCGAAGAGGCCGTGGACTGCGGCGAGTTCGTGCCCGCCGTGGCCCGCGCCCTGCTGGCGCACTGCGAACGCGACGGCCTGCGGCTGGACTTCCTGCGGCTGCTGGTGGTCGGCTCCGACTCCTGGAAGGCCGCCGAACACCACCGGCTGCGCGCCCTGTGCGGCCCGGCCACCCGGCTGGTCAACTCCTACGGCCTGACCGAGGCCACCGTGGACAGCAGCTACTACGAGGGCGACGCCGAGGAACTGGAACCCGGCCGGATGGTCCCGATCGGGCGGCCCTTCCCGAACAGCGCGCTGTACGTCCTGGACCGCTACGGCGAGCCCGTCCCCGCCGGGGTGCCCGGCGAACTGTGGATCGGCGGCGCGGGCGTCGCGGCCGGCTACCCGAACGACCCGGTCCAGACCGAGCAGCGGTTCCGGGTCATGGACCTGGACGGCACGCCCCGGCGGCTCTACCGCACCGGCGACCTCGGCCGCTGGGACACGGCCGGCACCGCCCACCTGCTCGGCCGGATCGACAACCAGGTCAAGGTGCGCGGCCACCGGATCGAGCCGGGCGAGATCGAGGCCCACCTCACCGCCCGGCCCGAGGTCGCCGAGGCCTGCGTGACGGTCCGCCGGGACGGCGCGGGCGAACCCGCCCTGGCCGCCTACCTGGTGCCCGCCGAGGGCGTCACGCTGGACCGCCGCGAACTGCGCCGCCACCTCGCCGAACACCTGCCCACCGTGATGATCCCCTCCTACCTCACCGCCCTGCCCGCCCTGCCGCTCACCCCGAACGGCAAGGTCGACCTCGCCGCCCTGCCCGAGCCCGCCGCCGACACCGGCGGCGCGCGCCACGAACCGCCCGTCACCCTCTACGAGCAGCGGGTCGCCGCACACTGGCAGCAGCTGCTCGGGGTGCCCGAAGTCGGCCTCCAGCACGACTTCTTCGAGCTCGGCGGCAGCTCCATCCGACTGATCGAGCTGATCCACCACCTCCAGACCGAGTTCAACATCAGCATCCCGGTCGGCCTGCTGTTCAAGGTCACCACCCTGCACGGCATGGCCCGCACCGTCGAGCAGATCATCACCGGCGAGGTGGCCGGCGGCCAGCCCCACCTGTGGTTCAACACCGAAGTGCCCGACGGCCGTACGGTCTTCTGCTTCCCGCCCGCGGGCGGCCACGGACTGGTCTACCGGCAGCTCGCCGCCGCCCTGCCCGGCCACCGGATCGCCGCCTTCAACTACCTGACCGGCGACGACAAGACCGGGCGCTACGCCGACCTCGTCGAGGAACTGCACCCGGCCGGGCCGTACCGGCTGCTCGGCTACTCGCTCGGCGGCAACCTCGCCTTCGAGGTGGCCAAGGAGCTGGAGCGGCGCGGGCGCGCGGTCGAATCGGTGCTGCTGGTGGACGCCTACCGGGTCCTGGACGCCTTCGACCTGGGGGAGGAGCACGTGGCCGTCTTCGAGCGGGAGCTCCAGGACCACCTGCACCGCCACACCGGCTCCCGGATCGTCGCCCAGGAGACCCTGCACCAGGCCAGGGACTACCTGGAGTTCTGCAGCAGGACCCCCAACACCGGCAGCGTCCGGGCCCGGCTGGACGTGCTCTGCGAGCGCGACCGGCTCGCCGTCCACACCGGCGGCGAACCCGGCTCCTGGCACGGCGCCTCCACCACCGGAACCGCCGTGCACGCCGGCCACGGCAGCCACGCCGAGATGCTGGACGGCGAGTTCGCCGCCCGCAACGCCGAACTGGCCGCCGCCGTCCTGGCCGGGGGAACCACCTCCGCCCCGACCGGAGGAGCCACCGGGGTCCCGGCCGAAGGAAGCGCCTCCGTACTGGCGGGAGGCACCGCCGATGGCCGCCGCTGACCGCGGGCCGCACTGGCCCCGCCGGGAGCGGACCGCCGCCGGCCCGCCCCGGGTGATCGTGATCGGGGCCGGCCTGGCCGGCCTCGCCACCGGCTGCTACGCGCAGATGAGCGGGCTGGAGACCCGGATCCTGGAGAAGCACGTCCTGCCCGGCGGCTGCTGCACCGCGTGGTCCCGGCAGGGCTACCTCTTCGACTACTGCATCGACTGGCTGATCGGCACCGCCGAGGGCACCGGCGCCCACCAGGTCTGGAGCGAACTCGGCGCCCTGGACGGCAAGTCGGTGACCCACTTCGACACCTTCAACCGGGTCGTCGACGAACACGGCCGGGCCGTCACCTTCCACACCGACCCGGACCGGCTGGAGGCCCACCTGCTGGCCCTCGCCCCCGGCGACGCCGCGCCGATCCGCGCCTTCTGCCGCGACCTGCGCCGCTTCGTCGCCCTCGACCTGCCCTGGGACCTCACCCCGCCGCCGCTGCGCAGCACCGCCGAACGGCTGCGCACCCTGCGCACCGTGCTGCCCGCCTTCCGGCTGTTCTGGCGCACCGCAGCCACCCCGATGAGCCGGTTCGCCGAGCGCTTCCAGGACCCCTTGCTGCGCCGGGCCTTCCCCACCATGTTCCTCCAGGAGCCGGCGGGCTTCCCGATGCTGCCCTACCTCTACACCCTGGCGGCCGCCCACACCGGCAACGCGGGCTTCCCGCAGGGAGGTTCGCTCGGGCTGGCCCGCTCGGTGGAGCAGCGGTACACCCGGCTCGGCGGGGTGATCGACTACCGCTGCCGGGTGGACCGGATCCTGATCGAGGACGACCGCGCCGTCGGCGTCGAACTGCGCGACGGCACCCGGTACTTCGCCGACCACGTGGTGGCCGCCTGCGACGGACCGACGGTGCTCGACCGGCTGCTGCGCGGCCGCTACTCCAGCCCCGTCACCGACCGGCTCTACGGCGAGCTGCTGGAGAAGCCCGGCAACCTCTACCCGGCGGTGGTCTCCGCCTTCGTCGGGCTGGACGGGCCGCTGCCGGCGGGCGAACCGCACTGCACCACCTACCTGTTGAGCCCGGCCGACGCGGCCCGGCTGCCCGGCTCGCTCCAGCAGAGCCTGGTGGTGCAGCTGCGCTCGAACTACGCGGAGGGCTTCGCCCCGCCCGGCAAGTCCGTACTGCACTGCACCTACTTCAGCGACTACCGGTCCTGGAAGGAGCTGCGGATCCGCGACCGCCGCGCCTACCGGGCGCGCAAGCAGGAAGTCGCCGCGTTCGTGCGGGAGTTCCTGGACCGCGTCCACCCCGGGATCGGCGCCCGGATCGAACTGGTCGACGTAGCCTCGCCGGTGACCACCGAGCGGTTCACCGGCAACACCCGCGGCAGCATCCTCGCCTGGCAGGCCTTCTCCGAGGCCGAGGACACCGCCAACCGCCTGGTCAACCGGGACCGGATGCGACTGCCCGGCCTCGCCGGCTTCTCGATGGCCGGCCAGTGGGCCTCGCTGGGCGGCCTGATCCGGGCCGCCACCAGCGGCCGCTACGCCGCCCAGTACCTCTGCCAGGAACTCGGCCGACCGTTCCGGGCCTGGCCCAGCGAGGACCGCGAACCCTGGCACCCGGGCAAGTGGGGCCGACTGCCGCAACTCGACCGGGCCACCGTCGGAGCACCGGACCGGGGAGCGGCCGAATGAGCGGCAGGCAGAGCATGGTCATCATCGGCGGCGGCCTCGGCGGCCTGTCCACCGGCTGCTACGCGCAGATGAACGGCTACCGCAGCCAGGTCCTGGAGATGCACGAACTGCCCGGCGGCTGCTGCACCGCCTGGGACCGCGGCGAGTTCACCTTCGACTGCTGCGTCAGCTGGCTGCTGGGCAGCGGTCCGGGCAACGAGATGCACCGGATCTGGCTCGAACTCGGCGCCCTCCAGGGCAAGCGGATGCGCAACTTCGACGTGTTCAACGTGGTGCGCACCCGGGACGGCCGGGCGGTGCGCTTCTACTCCGACCCGGACCGGCTGGAGGCCCACCTGCTGGACCTCGCCCCCGAGGACGCCCGGCAGATCCGGCAGTTCTGCGCGGGCCTGCGCAAGTTCCGCCTGGCGCTGACCCGTTACCCCTTCCTCAAGCCGGTCGGGCTGATGGGCCGGTGGGAGCGCTGGCGGATGCTCGCCTCCTTCCTGCCGTACTTCAACGTGATCCGGCGCTCCATCTCGGTGCTGATGAGCGACTACTCGGCGCGGTTCCGCAGCCCGCTGCTGCGCGAGGCGTTCAACTTCGTGCTGTACGAGAAGCACCCCAACTTCCCGGTGCTGCCGACGTACTTCCAACTCGCCTCGCACGCCGGGCAGTCCGCCGGGGTGCCGGAGGGCGGCTCGCTGGGGCTGGCGCGCTCGGTCGAGCAGCGCTACCGGCGGCTCGGCGGGGAGATCACGTACAACGCCAAGGTCACCGAGATCCTGGTCGAGCGGGACACCGCCGTCGGGGTGCGGCTGAGCGACGGGCGCGAGGTGCGGGCGGACGTCGTGGTGGCCGCCTGCGACGGCCGCACCACCATGCTCGACCTGCTCAAGGGCCGCTACCTGAACGACACCTACCGCCGGCTGTACACGAAGACGCTGACCGAGCCGGGCATGGTCTTCCCCGGCTACCTCACCGTCTTCCTCGGCCTGCGCACGCCGTTCCCGGCGGGCGACCCGTGCAGCACCTACCTGCTGGAGGAGGAGTTCGCGGCGCGACTCACCGGCATCCGGCACCCCAGCATCAACATCCAGTTCCGCAGCCGGCACTACCCCGAGCTGTCGCCCGCCGGGACCACCGTCGTCTACGCCAGCTACTTCTGCGACATCGCGCCCTGGCGGGCCCTGAGCACCGGCCCCGAGCAGGCCGTCCGGCAGCGGCGCGGCGAGGAGCTGCACACCCTGCCGGTCGGCCGGGGCCGGGAGTACCAGCGGGAGAAGCGCCGGGTGCGGGACGCCGTCATCGAGTTCCTGGACGGCCACCACCCCGGGCTGCGGGAGGCGGTGGCCGTCAAGGACGTCTCCACCCCGCTCACCCAGGTCCGCTACACCGGCAACTACGACGGCACGGTGCTCGGCTGGCAGCCCTTCGTGGAGGGCGGGGAGACCCTGGAGGAGGAGATCAAGCGCAACGGCCCCGGGCTGCCCGGCCTGGCCAACTTCTACCTCTCCGGCGTCTGGGCGACCACCGGCGGGCTGATCCGCGCGGCTGCCGCCGGCCGGCACGTCGTCCAGTTCATCTGCCGCGACGACGGCCGGCCGTTCACCGCCGAGGTGGACGACCACGCTCCGCCGCCCACCCTGATCACCGACCCGGTCGGCCCCGACGACCGCCAGTTTGGAGTCACTTCGTGAGCCAGTCCGTGAGCGAGTCCGTGAATGCGTCCGTGAACGAGTCCGTGAACGAGTCCGTCAGGACCGCGGCATCCGTGCTGACCGCCGGGAAGGTGCGGATCGAGAAGTGGGTCGTCCGCGCGCACGCGGACGGGGTGCCGGACGTCGACCGGATGTACGAGAAGGTCGTCGAGGAGGTGGACGTCCGGCTCGCCGAGGACGAGATGCTGCTGCGCACGCGCTGGGTGTCGGTCGACCCGTACCTCCAGGGCATCGCGCTGGACACCCCGGTCGGCGACCACATGGGCGCCGACTCGATCATGGAGGTGGTGCGGGCCGGACCCGCCGCGCGGTTCGCCGTGGGGGACCTGGTGCAGGGCTTCGGCGGCTGGCGCAGCCACGTGATCGGCAACGGGGCGTCCTGGCTCTGGCAGACCGGTACCTTCCCGATGGTCTTCCCGGCCTTCCGGCGGCTGGACCGCGCCGACTACGACGAGCAGCTGCCGGTCACCACCGCGCTCGGACTGCTCGGCGGCCCCGGGATGGCCGCCTGGGGGACGGTGGAGAAGTTCCTGGACGTGCGCCCCGGGCTGACGGTGCTGGTCAGCGGGGCCAGCGGCGCGGTCGGCTCGGTGGTCGGCCAGCTCGCCCGGCACCGCGGCGCCCGGGTGATCGGCACCACCGCGACCCCGGCGAAGGCCGCCCGGCTGCGGGAGCTGGGCTTCGACGCGGTGCTGGAGTACCGCGACGGGGACGACCCGGAGCGGCTGGCCAAGGAACTGGCCCAGCTCGCCCCGGACGGCATCGACCGCTACTTCGACAGCCTCGGCGGCACGCTCACCGACACCGTCTTCGGGATGCTCTCGGTGGACAGTCGGGTCGCGGTCTGCTGGCAGTGGGGCAGCCAGGTCGGCGGGGCCTGGGCGGGCCCCCGGCTGCTGCCGATGATCATGTTCCCGCGCACCGTGATCCGCGGCATCTTCGCGCTGGAGTGGTTCACCGAGGAGAACTGGGCCGCGCTGCGCCGGGACCTCGGCGCCCTGGTGCGCAGCGGGGAACTGCGCTACCAGCAGACCGTCCACCGGGGCTTCGACAGCATCCCGGCCGCCTATCGCAGCCTGTACGTCGACCGTTCGGCGAGCCGGGGGAAGGTGCTGGTCGAGCTGTGAGCGGAGCCGGAAGGGCCCCTCGGCCTGGCGGGGCCGAGGGGCCGGTCTGCGGGTCGGGGGTGCGGGCCTGACGGCCTGCGGGCCCCGGGTCAGCCCAGGGTGAACCAGGTGCTGCGGGACTTCTTCCACTCCGGGTGGGTGAGGTCCTTGGCGTCCGTGCCGTCGCCGTAGAGGTCGGCGGAGCCGTTGTCGGTGATCAGCTGGACGCGAGCGCCCGGGGCGTCGAGGTCCGGCAGGTCCGGGGCGGCCTCCCAGGCGCCGGCGTCGCTGGTGGGCAGGTCGAGCAGCTTGACCGGCTTGGAGCCCGGCCGGCCGTCCCAGCGGTAGAGCGCGTACGGGGCGGAGTTGTCCTCGGCCGCCCAGGAGCCCGCCACGATCACGTACTGACCGAGGGCGTTGCGGCGCACGTCGCGGACGGACAGGCCGCCGAGGTCCAGCTCGATCGGCTCGCCGATGGTCGCGTGGGTGCCCGAACCGTCGAACAGGGACGAGAAGTTGGTGACCGGCACCAGCAGCGCCCGGCCGCCGGTGACCGCCGGGGTGAGCGGGGCGCGGAAGCCGACGTACGCGGTGCTGGAGCTGCCCGGGGCGAACTCCAGGCCCTCGACGTTGAACCCGTCGACCTGCTTGGGCGCCTGGCCCTCGGCGGCGCCGGCCGCGAAGCCGTAGCGGTCGCCGTGGGCGCTGTCCCAGGCGATCAGGTCGTCGCGCAGACCCTGGTAGGAGCCGGTCAGGGACAGCTGGGTGTCGGCGCCGGAGCCGGTCACCCTGGTGGTGAACAGGGTGTGCCGGTCGGGCTTGACCTTGCCGTCCTTGTTGTTGCCCAGCGAGCCCGTCCAGTAGATCGTGTCGCCGACCCGCGCGGCGGCCTCGATGTCGATCTCCTTGCTGACGCCGAGCACCGAGCTGAAGTCCCAGCTGCGCACCGGGGCACCGGAGTTGTTGCGGTCGTAGAGCCGCAGGGTGTTGGACTCGTCGTCGCCGACCAGGACGTAGCCGCCGCCCGCGTCCACGGCGGCCGAGGCGTCGCTGGAACCGGTCAGGTAGCGGCTCGCGGCGGAGTTGCGGACGGCGGCCGAGGCGGCGTAGTGCAGGGTGCGGGTGGCGGTCTTTCCGCCCAGGCCGGTCACCTTGACGGTCAGGTCGGTGTAGCCGACGCCCTGGGCGGCGACCGCCAGGGTGCGGGCGGCGCCGCCGCCGGTCACCGTCACGTCGCCGGTCCGGGCCACCGAGGCCTTGGTGCTGGCCGAGGCCGCGACCGTCAGTGCCGAGGCGGGGGCGCCGCTCTGGGCGACCGTGACGCCCACCGTCGGGTCGCCGGTGGCGCCCACCGCGCCGGACAGGTAGCCGGCCGAGAAGGTGATCGTCGGAGTGCCGTACGAGGCGGCGGCGGAGGGCGCCGCCGGGAGGGCGAGCACCGGGACCGCCGCGACGGCGACGGCCAGCGGCAGCAGACGGCGGGGGGAAAGGAGCACGGGACTACCCTTCGACGCGGGGGAGTTGGTGCGGGGACGGTGGGGCGGAGCAAGCCTGCTGTGCGTGGGCGAACGCCGACCCTACGTCAGCGAACGTCCCGACGAACAGCAGGCTTCCGGCCTTGCTCGTCCGGACTTCGTTCCCCCGTGTGCTAGCCGGTGATCCCGGCGGTGCGCAGCCGGCGCTCGACCTCCTCCCAGGTCGGGGTGACCGGGGCGGTCGGGCGGCTGCCCATGCCCTTGTCCTTGAACCCGCTGGAGGTGGAGACGCAGACCACCGGACCGTCCGCCGGGGCCTCGGCGCCGAGGCTGCGCAGCCCCGCCAGGCCGGCCGCCGCGGACAGCTCGGCCCACAGCCCGGCCCGGGACAGCTCCCGCTGGGCGTCGGCGAGTTGGTGGTCGTCGACGGTCAGCGCGGCGCCGCCGCTCCCGTTCACCGCCAGCACGCCCCGGTAGCCGCTCACCGGGGAGGCGATCGAGTACGCGTTGCTCCGGCCGACCGTCACGTGCGCGGCCGGGGCGCCCTCGGCGATCGCCCGGTGCAGCGGGCCGGAGGCCGCCGACTCGCAGGCGTAGATCCGCGGCACCCGGTCGGCCAGGCCCAGCCGGCGCAGCTCGGTGAAGCCCTTCCAGACGCCGTAGAGCAGTTCGCCGTACCCGGTGGGGACGAACACCGCGCTCGGCACGCCGACGTCCTGGAAGATCTCGTACGCGACGGTCTTGTAGCCCTCGGGGCCGAAGGCGTGGCCGGTGTGGGTGGTCGTCAGGTTGCTGACCGGGTGCAGGCCGAAGCGCTCCACCACCTGGCGCAGCAGCGGCCAGCGGGACTCCCACGGGACGGGCAGTACCACGGCGCCGTAGGCGTTGAGGAAGGCGTCCACGGCGGGCGGGGTGTCCGGGCCGGTGAACACCACGCAGGGCAGCCCGGCGCGGGCGGCGTACGCGGCGGCCGAGGCGCCGTGGTTGCCCGAGGAGGCCACCGCGATGCCGGGCGCGCCGACGCCGACGGCGGCGCTGGTGGTGCAGCGGTTCAGCCGGTCCTTGTGACTCCAGGTCGGGTTGCGGGACTCGTCCTTGACGTACACGCCCGGCCCGAGCTCCACCAGCGGGGTGGCGCCCTCGCCGAGGCCGGGGGCGAGCAGCGGGGGCAGCAGCGGGGCCCAGCGCTCCAGGCCGCCGCGGGCCCGCACGGGCGCGAACAGGGCGGCCGGGTCGGCCTTGTCGTAGGCGTAGTCGACCTCGACGGGGTAGGAGACGTCCTCCGTGCTGGTGCGCGGGCAGCCCGAGGTCAGCGGGGGCCAGAGGGGGTAGTCGAGGGTGGGGTCGCCGAGCGAGCGCTGGCCGGTTGCGAGGGAGTCGGAGGTTGCCATGTAAGTAGCCTAGGTGGGCTTCGGGTGCTACCGGGCGGGTTTTTGAATCTTGTTCGGCGGGGGACACTCCACGGGGTGCCGAACCTCGGGCGTCGGGCGCCCGAGGTCGGACGGGAGCCGGGAGGCGAGATGGACAGCGGCATACGGGCGATGGTCGACGCGGTCGACGAGGCGCGGCGGCAGCTGCGGGACAATGCGCTGCCGAAGGCGAAGGACACCGGGCGGGACCGGATCCCGGAGGGGGAGGACGCCGAACTGCTCGGAGCGCTCGCCGGCCTGGTGAAGGTCGCGGGGGAGCTGGCGGATGCTGTCGGCGATCGGGTGGTGAGCCGGGACACCTGCAAGACGTACGCCAGGGCGGCCCGGCGCCTGGAGAGAGAGGCCGACAACCTGAGCGGTGATCGGCGCGAGGCGGCCGAGCGCGCCGAGTGACGGCTGCCGGTGCCCCTTCGCACGAGGGGGCACCGGCAGGCCGTGGGTTGCTCAGCGGTGGGCGCTGAACTGCACCACCTGCTGGTAGGTCGGGCGGTTCTGCCAGGTGGTCTTGGCGTCCGTCACCCCGCCCAGCGGGCGCTGGATGACGGTGTCGGCGCACCACTGGTCGCCCGCCGTGCAGTCCGCGTCGCCCGGGTAGACCTGGGCGGGGGTCTGGGCGGCGGCCTTGGCCAGGGTGGTCTGCAGTACGGTGCGGCAGGCCGCGAGGTCGCCGCCGCCGCAGAACGGGCGGGCCAGCGGGCCGGCGACCGGGTCGCCGAGGACGGCGCGCAGGTCCTTGTCCAGGTAGCTCCACCAGCCGTACTGGAAGGCCGAACCCTTGTGCGGGATGCCCTCGTTGGCGCTCACCGGGCCGCCGCCGGTCGCGCCGGTCTGGCCGCCGGAGGGCGACTCGTTGATCTGCAGGGCGCCGGTCAGCGCCGAGAACAGCTGGTCACCGAGCCCCGGCCGCATGACGCCGTCGGCGACCAGCGGCCACCAGGCGTCCATCACCCGGATCGCGGCCGCGTCCGCGTAGGCGTGACTGCCCGCCGAGGTCTCCTTGCGCTGGGCGCCGTCGGCCAGCCAGGCCTCCAGTTGCTGGAGCGCGGTGGCGGCGCCCGGGTCGGTGACCGGGGCGCTGCGCAGCACCCGGATCAGGTCGGGCAGGACGTCCTCGGCCCGCAGGTCGGCCAGGGCGGCGCCCTCCATGGCCTGGGTGAGGGTGACCCGGCTCGCCTTGCCGCCGCCCCGGAGCAGCGCCTTGACCCGGTCGTCGAGCAGGTTGGCGCGGTGCACCGAGCCGTTGCCGAAGCCGGCCGCGGTGAACCCGTCCGCCTGCTTGTTGTTCCAGGAGACGTAGTAGTCCTGGTTGACGGACTGCGGGTGCTCGGCCGGCGGGGTGTACCGGGCGGTGTTGGTGGCGGGGTCGAAGTCGGCCCACTCGTAGGCGGGTTGGGCGAGTACGGGCAGTCCGGCGTCCACCCCGGGGGCGCGCACCGGGTTGCTGCCGGAGTTGTAGTAGGCGATGTCGCGGGAGTCGGCGTAGAACCAGTTGAAGGTGTAGTTGATGTCCTGCGCGGCCCGCTGGAAGCTCGGCGCGTCGTGCACCGCGCCGGGGTCGTTCAACTCCTGGAAGCCGATGATGGAATCGGCCTCGTGGCGGTAGGTGGAGCGCAGCGAGGTGAAGGCGACGGGCGCCCCGCCGACGGTGCCGCGGGCCGTCACCAGGCCGTAGTTCGAGCGGTACATCACCAGGGTGTAGGAGCCGGCCGGGGTGGAGTCGGCGGTGGTCGGGCTCCAGGCGTCCTTGCGCTCCAGCCGGTCGAAGGGCAGGCACTGCCCGTGCCAGAGGTAGGAGTCGGCGGCGGTGGTGACCGGGGAGCCGTCGGTGGTGCAGAGCGGGACGGCGTAGGTGTCGGTGATGTCCTGCCCGGCCGAGGTGGCGCTCCAAGCGTAGTCCTGGCCGCGGCCGAGCTGCACGTAGAAGCTGAGGCCGGCGAAGGCCGCGCCGCGGGCGCTGATCCCGGGGCCCTGGATCTCCTCCAGCATCAGCAACTGCGGGGCGAAGTAGCCGGTCTGGGGGCCGAACACGGCGACCGGGTGGCCGTCGTCGGTGTGCGCGCCGGAGACCAGCAGGGCGTTGGACATGCCGTGCTTGGCGGTGAGCAGGTTGCCGGGCAGGACGCCGTCCGCCTTCGTGGTCGCGGAGTTCGCCGAGCCGGTGGCGTCGTAGACCACCTTCTCCGGCGCCACCGAGCCCGGGTCCGGCAGGGCCTGGCCCTGCGGGGCGTCCGGCACCGTCGCGTACGGGAAGCTCTGGCCGTCGTGCAGGGTGCGGACGGCCTCCGGGTCGTCGGACTCGCGCAGCGACTTCCACAGCGCGTCCCCGGCGTCCTTGCCGTACCGGGCCTCGGCGGTCGACCTGACCTGGGCGGAGGCGAGTTCACCGCCGCCGCCGGCGCCGAACAGCGCGCCGACCACGGAGGCCAGGGCGACCAGGTCGGTCAGCTTGAACGGCTCGATCGAACCGGCGTTGGTGATCGGGTCGATGTGACCGGTGAGGTCGTACTCGCCGGGGAAGGTCCGGGCGTTGTACGCCTGGCTCGCGTACTGGTTGATGCCGTCCAGGTACGCGTTGGCGTCCGCGAGCGCCTGGGTGGCCCGGCCGCCGCGGGCGGCGAGCGCGTCGATCTGCTGCTGCAACTCGGCCTCGGTGTACGGCGCGGCCTGCCAGAAGCTCTGCTCCAGCTGCCGGTTGGCGGCCGCGCCGCCCGCGAAGCCGGACAGCTGGCCGCGGCCGACGTGCCGGAACAGGTCCATCACCCAGAGCCGGTCCTGCGCGGCCGCGTAGCCCGCGCCGAACTCGGTGCCGTAGCGGGTGGTGCCGCTGATGTGCGGGACGCCGGTGGCCTTGTCGCGCACGATCGTCACGTCCGCGCGCGGGCTGACGGTGCTGGCCACCTGGTCGGCGGGGACGCCGAAGGAGGCGTCGTTGAAGAAGCTCCGCAGCCCGGCCTCGGTCAGCCCCGGGTAGCCGGAGGCCAGGGCCGAGTACGGTCCGAGCTGGTCGTCGGTGTGCGCGGGGCGGCTGCCGAACATCCGGTTGAGCAGGATCTCGGCGAGGGTGGCGTTGCCGTTCTCGCCGGGCGGGAGGATGTCGGTGCAGCGGCCGCCGCAGTAGTCGGGGGCGGCGGCCGGGGTGGGGGAGGCGGTGGCGGGGGCGGTCAGGGCGGCGGTGACGAACAGGGCCGACGCGAGCGCGACGGCCGCGAACCGGAGGGGGTGGGGGCGTGTGCGTGGGGGCATGGCGAGCTCCTCCGTCGAAGCCACGGGGAGTCGACGGTAGGGGCGCTACTGGCCGGTTGGCTAGTGGCGTGCATGCCATTTCGCCCGCGAGGTGCCGGAGTTGGGGCGTCCGGCGTCGGGTGTCGGGGCCGGGCGAGGGAGCGGAGGGCCTCCGGCGGGCCGGGGTGTCGGCGGGGTGTCGGCGGGGTCGGTTAGGGTCGCTCGCGGTAATGGGTGATCTTCCGGCGCGGGGCGGCGGGGCAAGGGGTGCGTGGTGGGGCGGGAGCTGCTGGCTGCTGGTGGGTCGTGCTGGGGGCGGGCGTACCTGGACCTCGGGGCTGCGGGGGAGGAGCCGCCGCGGGTGGTCGAGGGGTTCGCCCTGCTCGGGGAGGCCTGTTACGAGGGCTGGGAGGGCCCCGCAGCGGTGCTGCTGGACGGGGCGAGCGGGGCGGTGTTCCTCGGGCGGCCGGGGGACGACGGGGCGCTGCGGCGGGACTTGCTGGCCAGTAGTACGGCGTGTCTGCTGGCGCTGGCGCGGGTGGTCGAGGGGCTCGGCGGGGCAGGGGAGTACGGGCCCGCCGGTGTGGCCGAGGTCGTGGAGACCGGACGGCTGCTGCTGCGGGAGGCCGATCCGGAGCTGTACCGGCGGACGGGTGGTCGGCCCGCGCACTGGGAGGCGGCGGTGACGGTCCGTGCCCTGGCGTGGGGCGCCGGGCCGGGCGGGGCGGGGGAGTCGGCGTACGCCGTCACTCCGGCCCTGGTGGCGGACCTGGCGACGGCGGAGGGGGAGGGCGGCGTCCGTCGGTTCGGGGAGGACGAGCTGCCCGCGAACGTGACGCACGGTCCGACCCGGCGGTTGCTGACCGAGGTCGGCCTGCCGGTGTCCGGGCGGTGCGTGCTGGAGGTCGATGCCGAGGGGCCGCTGGAGGGCTACGAGCCCGAGGACGACGAGGAGGAGCCCTCGGAGCGGGCGTACCAGCGGGGGTTCCCGGTGCTCGGCGGGTGGATGTACGAGTTCGACGTGCTGCTCGACGGCGCGACCGGGCGGGTCGAGCTCACCGATGTGTGGGGCGACGGCGGGACGGCCGCCTACCTGCACCGCGACCTCTCCGCGCTGCTGTACACGCTCTGGACCTTCCACCGGCTGCGCGCCGCGCGGGAGGAGGCGTACCGGGCGCGCGAGGAAGCCCCCTGGTCGGTCTTCGACCCGTGCGAGCTGTTCGACGGCGCGGCCGAGGAGGCGCTGCGCGCGATCGATCCGGAGGCGTTCGCGAGCGAGGAGCACTTCTGGCCGATCCGGATCGACGACGGGCACATGGGCAGTCTGCTGGAGTAGGGGCGTTGGTGGGCGGAGTGTTGATGAACGTGGTGTGGCGGGGGAAGGTGCTGCTGCCGGCCGGGATCGCGGTGGCGGTGGTGGGCGGGGTGGCCGGGCTGCTGTTGTGGGCCGAGGTCCGGCTCGGGGGGAGTGTGCTGTTGGGGGTGGCGGGGCTGCCGCTGCTCTCGTTCCTGGCGGTGTTCGGCAACGCGGCGGTCCTGGTCGCTGCTGCGGGTGCCCTGCGGGGGCGGCCGGTGGGGGTCCGGTCCGGCTACGGGCGGGTGGCCGGGCGGTGGCGGGCCTTGGCGAGGTGGGCGCCGGCCGGTGTCGTGCAGGTGCTGAGCGCACTGCTGGTGGTCGGCCTGCCGTGGTCGCTGCGGAACTACCTGGTGGTGCCGGCGGTGCTGCTCGACGGGGTGGGGGTGCGGGCGGCGATGCACGGGTCGCGGGAGGTGTACCGGCGGGACACCGGGGCCTTCCTGCGGGGGACGACTCTGCTCGGGCTGCCGTTCGTCGTGGCCTTCCTGCCCTCCGTCGTGCTGCTCCTGGTCGGAGCGACGGCCGCCGAGCGGGGGCCGGGGGCCCTGCTGATGGCCGGCGGCGGGCTGCTCCTCTGGGCGGGGTCGTCGCTGACGGTCGGTCTGTTCGGGGTGTTCCGGACGCGGCTGTACCTGGAGTCGAAGGGGGCGGCCGGACCGGAGCCGGCCCGGTCGGTGTTGCACGTGTCGCCCGTGGAGTAGGACGCGTGCGGGCCGGCAGCCGCGGGGGCGGCTGCCGCGCGACGGGACCGAACTACCGCCCGGAGCGGCTGCGGGTCGGGGGCGTCGCGATGCGGACCCGGGTGGTGGCAGGCGCCTGCTCCAGGTCGTCCAGCTGGGCGAGGATGGTGGCGCGCAGCTCGTCGTCGTCCTCGAACCGGTGGTCCTGGAAGAGGGTGTAGCCCGTCCACATCAGGTTGGCGCACACCCGGGCCGGCACCCGGCCGGTCTGCGCGCCCATGCCGACCAGGGCCACCGACCGGATGCTGTCCGGCGCGAGCCGGTTCTGCCGGTGGACGGCCTGGAAGGCGGCGGCGCAGGCGAGGGCGACGTTCAAGGTCTCGCTCACGTTCTGCGAGGAGGTCTGCATCGTGGGCGCCGAGATCAGGAACTTCGGGTTGACCGCACCGGAGGGCACGCAGACCGCGCTGCCCACCGGCAGGGTGCCCGCGTGGGCGCTGCGTATCCTCCGCTGCACCTTCAACTGGATGCCCGCCCCCAGGTGGCGCTTGATCGCGGCGTCCGCCCCGCCGTCCATCCGGCCCTTGGAGTTGGTCGGGCTGACCCAGGCGTCGACCTGCTCGGTGAGGATCGACCCCTGCCGGATCTCGATGCCGGGGGTGTCGGCGAAGGCGGCCCGCCAGGACTCGACCACCGAGGCGTTGAGGTCCGTCAGTACCACCCTGAGCGGGGTCTGCGCGCGGTCCGTCGTCATGCGGCAACTCCTTTCGTACGGGGAGGGGTTCTCCCCGTCGTTCTTCGTGTCGTTCTCCCGGTCGAATCCGACGCTAGCGGGTGCCACTGACAATCCGTCCGGGGCCGTTCGGGCAGGTGGAGCGTCGGGTGGGGCGTCGGGCCGGACTGTCGGTGCGGGCTGTTAGGAATGTGTCGTCCGCCGGAGAGCTGACGGACCGTCATTCGAAGCCTTTCCGTGACCCGACCAGCCGGAGTACCACCATGAGCGCTGCCGACACCTCCGCCACCGACCAGCCCGGAACGAACGACCCGAACGACCCGTTGGCCCTCGCGGAGCTGTTCCGGGGCGGCGGCGAGCCGTGGCTCCCGATGCTCAAGCCGGTGATCGAGGCGCAGCCCGGCGCGGCCTCGTTCATCGGCCCGGAGCGCGGTTCGGAGGTCGTGCCGGTCCGCGAGCTGACCTTCCAGGCGCTCAAGCCGCACGCCCCGCACCGGTGGAAGGTGGTGGTCTTCGGGCAGAACCCGTACCCGCGCCCGGAGAGCGCCACCGGCATCGCGATGTTCGACAACGCCTTCCACGACTGGAAGGACAGCCAGTTCGGCCGGGTGATCAGCATTCGCTGCATCATCAAGGCCGCGGCGATGTGGAAGTACGGCATACCCAAGAAGACGCCGATCGCGGACATCCGCGCGCTGTTGAAGAAGGAGGAGACGGTCCAGCCGCCGGAGTGGTTCCAGGCGATTCTGACCCAGGGCGTGCTGCTGCTGAACGCGGCGCTGACCGCCAGTGCGGACGGCGCGATGGGCCCGGATCAGCACACCGGGTTCTGGCGGCCGGTGGCCGAGCGGATCGTGGAGGAGATCCTGCAGGCCAAGCAGCAGGCGGGGGAGGAGGACCGGGGTGTGGTCTTCGCCTGGTGGGGTGCGCACGCGCGCAGCTTGAAGAGCGTGGTGCAGCGGTTGGAGAAGAAGTACCCGGGGGTCGAGGTCCGGCACATCGACCACGCCAACCCGGCGGCCCAGGGCGACATCTTCTGCGACAACGAGCACTTCGCCGCGGTAAACGCCGCGCTCGCCTCGCTCGGCGCGGACGGGATCGACTGGCTGCCGAGCAAGGGCTGGGACGCCGCCGCGGCCGCGGTCGGGGGTGCCGACGACGGTGTCGCCGAGCGGATGGGCGCGTTCATCGCGTCCACCATGGAGCTGCACCAGCTGTACCTGGACCGGCTCGCCGGGGTGAAGGACGAGGGTCTCGATCTCCCGGCCATCAGCGGGGTGTTCGACACTCCGCTGATGGACTTCCGGGAGGCGGTGGCCCCGGTGGCCGAGCTGCTGCGCGGGCTGGACCGGCACGTCACGTCGTCGCACGAGTTCGGCAGGCGGCGGGCGGACGAATGGGCGGGGGCGCCCGACGGGCTGTCCGCGGACGCGATCGCCGCGCTGTACCTGTACACCTGCGAGTCGGCGTTCTACCGGGAGATCAACGCGGTGCTGCGCTCCCCGGACCGGGCCCGGCTGGTGCCCTACCTGCCGTACCTGCGGCTGCTGTTCGCCGCGGTGTCGCAGCTGCCGGTGCGGACGGAGCCGCTCTGGCGCGGGGTGGCGCTGGACCTGCGCAAGCAGTACCCGCTGGGGCGGACGGTGACCTGGTGGGGGGTGTCCTCCTGCACGTCCGAACCGGGCGTGGCGAAGTCCTTCCTGGGCAGCCGGGGCAAGCGGACGCTGTTCGAGGTGCGGCCGCTGCGCGCCACGGGCATCCAGCGGTTCTCGGCGTTCACCGGCGAGGAGGAGTACATCCTGCTGCCCGGCACCCAGTTGGAGGTCACGGATGTGCAGGCCCAGCGCGGCGGGCTGTGCACCGTGACGCTGACCGAGGTTGCGGAGGCGCCGCTGGTGTCCTGAGCCCGTGGCCCGGACAGTCCGGACGGTCCGGACGGTCCGGAGCGCCAACGCCCGTTCGCCGGGCGGCCGCCCGGGTGGTCGGGTTCGTGGACCGACCGCCCGGGCGGCGGGGGCCCTCGCCCGGTCCGGTCCGGCCCCCCGCGCGGTCGGCGCCCGCCCGCGGCCGGGCCGTGCCGTACGGGGCGCCGCCGGATAAGCCAATGGGAGTTCCCCGCGAGTTGCGCCCCCGATTCCCGGGCGCGGTGGGCGGGTTGTCGAATCGACCCATTCGGGAGGGGGCGCTGCCGCCTGCTGGCCGGTTATCGCCAACTATTGAGCGTGCTCACTCAGCTGAGGTACAGTCATCAGCGGTTGATCGGCACACTATTCATCATCCTCGATGGCAGAACCGACCAGGCGGCACGACCGGCCTCCGCAGAGCGGCGATCCAGTGACGGATCGAATGAGTTCTGACATCTTTTCCAGAAAGGCCGCTTCGGAGACCATGGACTTTCCGGACGACCTCGGGCCAAAAGCCGGACTTCCTGGATGGCGCCCGTGAACGGCCAGATACTCCCCGACAAATGGTTCGTTTCCCGAGAATTGCGTCCGGAGGCGCCGGTCAGGCTCGTCTGCTTCCCCTATGCGGGCGGCGCCACGTCCATCTACGCCCGCTGGCCGGCCGCACTCGGCCCCGAGGTCGAGGTCGCCGCACTGGCCCTGCCGGGCCGGGAGCGCCGCCTCGGTGAGCCCGCGGCCGTCGACGTGGAGCGGATCGCCGAGGCCGTCGCGGCCACCGCCGACCGCCCGTACGCGCTGTTCGGCCACTCGATGGGCGGCCTGCTGGCCTTCGAGGTGGTCCGGTGGCTGCGCCGGTCCGGGGCCGAACTGCCCGTCCACCTCTTCGTGTCGGGCTGCCCGCGGCCCGACCTGCCGCGGGGCGACGACATCTTCGACGGCCTGTCGGCACTGCCGGACGACGCCATGCTCCAGCGGCTGGTGCGCGGCGGTGGCCTGCCCGCCTTCGTGCTGGACGAGCCGGAACTGCTGGAACTCGTCCTGCCCGTCTGCCGGGCCGACTTCGGCTGGCTGGACGCCTACGACTGCGGTGACGAACCGCCGGTGCCGGTACCGATCACCGCCTTCGTCGGCAACGAGGACGCCTCGGCCCGGCCCGAGGACGCGGCCGGCTGGGCCGCGCACACCACCGGACCGTTCGCCCAACACGTCCTGCTGGGCGGTCACTTCTTCCTCGACGACAACCTGGACGCGATCAGCCGGGCCGTTCGTGCCGGGATCGGGAGCCCCGTGGCGTGATGCCGCGGGCCCCGGCAGGGGGCCCCGAGACAGGCAGGCCCCAGTCCGCGACGGTTGGAACGACGAGGTCAGGAACTGCGATGGCGGATGGAACCACCGGGTCGGCCGGGCCCGGCGCGGAGGGGGCGCGGATCGCCCGGGCGGCCCACGGCCAGGAACTGGTCTGGCGGACCGGCCGGCGCTCCGGGGGCCTGCTGCTCCAGCACGTGGCCGACACCTTCCGGTTGGACGCCGCGGTCGACGAGGAGCAGGTCCGCTCGGCGCTGGCCGCGCTGACCGCCCGGCACACCGCGCTGCGGACCTCGGTACGGGTGCTGGACGGCGAGCTGCGGCAGGTGGTGCATCCGGGGATCGAGCTGCCGGTGGAGTTCACCGACCTCAGCGGTCCGGACGACGGCAAGCGCGCCGAGCGGCTCGCCGAGATCGCCGACCAGGCCGCCGTGCTGCCCTTCGACCCGGCCCGGGCTCCGCTGTGGCGGGCCGTCGCCGTCCGGCTCGGTGAGGCGGACTGGGCGGTGGTCCTGGTCGCCCACCAACTGGTGTGCGACCCGGCCTCGTTGTTCCTGCTGAACGCCGAACTCGCCGAACTCTGCGCCGCCGAGGAGCAGGGCCGGGCCCCGGTGCTGCCGGAGCGGCTGCTGGACTTCGCCGACCACGCGGACCGGCAGCACGAGCGGGACCGGTACGAGCGGGACCGGCAGCACGAGCGGGACCGGTACGAGCGGGACCGGCAGTACGAGCGGGACCGGCCGGAACCCCACTCGGACACGGCCGAGTTCTGGCGCTCCCGGCTGGCCGGACGGCCGTCCGGGCACGGCCTCCCGCTGGACCGGCCCCGCCCGGCCGTCCGGGCCTTCGCGGGCGCCGAGGTCCGCGCCGAGTTCCCGTCCGGCCTGGCGGCCGCGCTGCGGGCGGGCGCCCGCCGGCTCGGCGGGTCGCCGGCCCCGGTGCTGCTGGCCGGTTACGCGGCGCTGCTGCACCACCGCTCCGGCCGGACCGACCACCTGATCGGCGTGCCCGTCTCGGGCCGGCGCGGCCCCGAGACGCTGTCGCTGGTCGGGGCGCTGGCCGGCCAGGTGGTGCTGCGGCTGGACACCTCCGGCGACCCGTCCTTCGGCGCGCTGGTGGAGCGCGTCCGGGAGGTCGCCTCGGCCGCCTGGCAGCACCAGGAGCTGCCCGTCGCGGAGCTGGCGGACCTGGCGGAGCTGGCGGAGCCGTCCGCCGGGCAGGCACCGGGACCGGGCGCGCCCGTCCACCAGCTGGCGTTCACCCTCGCCGAGGGCGAGCTCGGTGCCCCCTGCGGGTACGCCGAGGACGACCTGCTGCTCGAAGTGGCCGACCGCGCCGCCCGGTTGGTGTACGACACCGAGCTGTTCGCCCCAGCCACCGCGCGCGCCCTGCTCGACGACTACCTGGCGCTGCTCGCCGCCGGTCTCGCCGAACCGGCCGCCCCGCTGTCCGGCCTGCCTGGGCTGCCCGCGGCCGCCGCGGGCTTGACGCCCGCCGCCCGCCCGGCACCCGGCGCGGCCGGGGACGGCCGGGCCGAGAGTTTCCCCACCGGCAGCCCCGGACCGGCCGGGCCGGAGGGTCCGGGCGAGGGCCGGTCCGCCCCATCGGTTCTTCTGAGGAGCACGCAATGACGGTGACCGGTCGGATCGTCGGCATCCCGAGCGAGGTGTGGCACGAGGAAGTGCTGGCACCCCAGTTCGCCTACGAGGCCGAGCACCTGCTGCGGCACTACGTGGCGATCGAGAAGGTGCTGCTGCTGGAGTACCGGCGGATGGAGCTGGTCGACGGCCCCGGCACCGCCGCGATCGCCGCCCGCCTGGACACCGTCGACCAGGACGGCATCCGGGCGAACCCGAGCGAGAACATGTCGGACATCTCCTTCGCCCTGGAACGGCACGTCGCGGCCGGCCCGGTCCCGCCGTTCGCCGCCTGGCACGCCGACCGCAGCCGCAACGACCTCCAGGTCTGCGCCCAGCTGCTGTCCGCCCGCGAGCAGGTCCGGGCGCTGGCCGCCGACCTGCTGGCCTTCGACGCGGCCGTCCGGGCGCTCGCCGCGGGCGCCGTCGAGGTGCCGATGCCCGGCTACACCCACGCACAGGCCGCCCAGGTGATCAGCCCCGGCTTCTACCTGGCCGCGCTGTCCAGCGAGACGCTGACCGCCGTGCGCCGACTGCTGGCCGCGTACGACGAGATCGACGCCTGCCCGCTGGGCGCGGGCAGCATGGCCGGGCAGGAACTCGACTGGGACCGCTCCCGGATGGCCGGGCTGCTCGGCTTCGCCCGGCCCCAGCCGCACGCCCTGGTCGCCGTCGCCTCGCGCGGCTGGGCGCTGGCGATCGCGGCCGAGGCGGCGAACTTCGCCGTCGCGCTGAGCCGCTTCACCACCGACCTGATGGCCTGGGGCGGCAGCGCCCACGGCTTCCTGGACCTCCCGGACGAGCTGTCCGGGATCTCCGCCGCGATGCCGCAGAAGAAGAACTTCCCCGTGCTGGAGCGGATCCGCGGCCGCTGCGCGCTGGTCGCGGGCAGCGCGGCCGAGCTGGCGGCGGCCCAGCGCAACACCCCGTACACCAACACCGTCGAGGTGTCCAAGGAGGCCGGCGCCCACCTGCGGGTGCAGACCGAGGCGCTGCGCTCGACCCTGCGGCTGGCGCACGCCGTGGTCACCGGTCTGGTGTTCCGCACCGACCGGATGCGGGCGGCCTGCGAGGGCGAGTTCCTCGGCGGTTTCACCCTGGCCAACCGGCTGACCCTGGACGAGGGCGTGCCCTGGCGGACGGCGCAGATCATCGCCGGGCGCTACATCAAGGCCGCGCTGGACAAGGGCCTGGCCCCGGCCGACGGGGACGCGGCGCTGCTGGCGGCGGTCGCGGAGGAGGCCGGGCACCGGCTGGCCGGGCCGCAGGCGCTGCTGGCGGCCTCGCTGAGCGTCGAGGCGGGCCTGCGCGCCAAGACCTCGGTCGGCTCGACCCACCCCGACCAGGTCCGCGCCACCCTCGCAGAACTCGACGCCGAGCAGGAGCGGTTGACCGAGTGCTGGGCGGAACGGGCCGCGGTCGCAGGGGCGGCCGCGGACGAGGTCACGGCGCTGCTCGCGGCCCCGGCGGACTCCCCGGCGCAGCCGTGACCCCGCCCTCCGCCGCGCGCCCGGCCCCGGCCGCCGGTGCCGTCCCGCCGCCGCGCCGGCCGTCCTTCGCCTCCCCCCGCCCCGGCGTCGACCTGCGCACCGGCTCGGCCCGCGCCTTCGGCACCTTCGGCGAGCTGCTCCAGGGCGCCCTGCCCGGCGGCCAGGAGTTCCTGGTGACGCTGCCGGTGGACCGCTGGGCGCGGGCCCGCTTCCGGCTCGACCCGGGCGGCCCGCTGCGGGTGTTCCCCTCGCACAAGACCAAGACCCGGCGGGTGGCCGAGGCGATGCTCGCGGCCTGCGGGCGCCCGGCCGGCGGGGTGCTGCTGCTGGACGGCGACCTGCCGGTCGGCAAGGGCATGGCCAGCTCCTCGGCCGACCTGGTGGCCACCGTGCGGGCGGTCGGCGCCGCGGTGGGCCTGGACACCTCGCCCGCCGAGGTGGAGCGCTGGCTGCGCCCGATCGAGCCGACCGACGGGGTGATGCACCCCGAGGTGGTGGCCTTCGAGCACCGCGAGGTGCGGCTGCGCGAGCGCCTGGGCGGCCTGCCGGCGGCGACCGTGGTCGCGGTGGACGAGGGCGGGCTGCTGGACACGGTGGCGTTCAACCGGGTGCCGAAGGTGTTCTCCCCGGCGCAGCGCGCCGAGTACGCGGAGCTGCTGGCGGAGCTGGGTGCGGCCGTGCGGGCCGGGGACCTCGCCCGGGTGGGGGCGGTGACCACCCGCAGCGCGGTGCTGAACCAGCGCCTGGCGCCCAAGCGCAACCTGGACGCGGTGCTGGCGATCGCCGAACGGGTCGGCGCCGCAGGGGTGGTGTGCGCGCACAGCGGCACCCTGCTGGGCGTCCTGCTGGACGAGAACGACGCCGACCACGGGCCCCGGCTCGCCGCCGCCCTGGCGGCCTGTTCGACCCTGCCCGGCACCACCACCACGGTCCGGGCCCTCACCCTTCAGGACATGGAGCTTGCTGATGCGGCATGAATCGATCGTCGACGCCATCGGCCACACGCCACTGGTCCGGCTGCGGGTGCCCGCGCCGGAGGGCGTCGAGGTGTACGCGAAGCTGGAGCTGGCGAACACCTTCGCGATGAAGGACCGGGTGGCCCGGCAGGTCGTCACCGAGGCCCGCCGCTCCGGGGCCCTGCGGCCCGGGGCGCCGATCGTGGAGAGCTCCTCGGGGACGATGGCGCTCGGCCTGGCACTGGTGGGCACCCACCTCGGGCACCCGGTGCACATCGTCACCGACCCGCGGATCGACCCGATCACCCTGGCCAAGCTGCGCACCCTGGGCTGCGAGGTGCACGTGGTGTCGGCGATGGGCGACCAGGGCTGGCAGTCGGCCCGGCTGGACCTGCTGGCCGAGCTGATGACCGGTCTGCCGGGCGCGTTCTGGCCGCAGCAGTACTCCAACCCGCAGAACCCGGCGGCCTACCGGGGCCTGGCCGAGGAGCTGGTGGCCGACCTCGGCACGGTGGACGTGGTGGTGGGCTCGGTGGGCAGCGGCGGTTCGCTGTGCGGGACGTCCCGGGCCCTGCTGGAACGTTTCCCCGAGCTGACGGTGGTCGGCGTGGACGCCGTCGGCAGCGTGCTGTTCGGCCAGCCCGACGTACCGACCCGGCGCCAGTCCGGCCTCGGCAACAGCCTCTACCCGGACAACATCGACTACCGGCTGATCGACGAGGTGCACTGGCTCTCCGACGACGAGGCCTTCGACGCGACCCGGGCGCTGGCCCGGGAGCAGAAGATCTTCGCCGGGAACACCTCCGGCTCGGTCTACCGGGTGCTGACCCACCTGGCGGCGCACGCCGCGCCCGGCACCAAGCTGGTCGGCATCATGCCGGACCGCGGCGACCGCTACGTGGAGACGGTGTACGCCGCCGACGCCGCGGTGTCCGGTTCCGCCACGGAGGCCGGCGCCGACCGGACCCCCGTGATCGCCACCGAGCCCACCCCCGTCCGCTACGGCGAGCTGGTCAGCACCTGGTCGTACGCGCGGATATCCCGCCGGGAGCGCCCGCTGCTGTTCTTCGTGGAGTCCAACACCACCGGCACCGGCATGCTCGCGCTGACCACGGCGGTGCGGCTCGGCCTGGAGCCGGTGCTGTTCGTGGTGGACCCGGCCCGCTACCAGGGCCTGGCGGAGACCGGCGCCCGGGTGGTGGTCTGCGACACCGACGACCCGGAGGCACTGCGCAAGGCCGCCGAGGTGGCCGCCGGCGACCGCGAGGTGGCGGGCGTGACCACGACCAGCGAGTACTACCTGGTCCAGTCGGCCGCACTGGCCGAGGGCCTGGGCGTGGCGGCCAACCCGGCGGCGGCGCTGGCCGCCTGCCGGGACAAGTCGGCGACCCGGCGCACCCTGCTGGCGCACGGGGTGCGCCAGCCCCGGTTCGCCGAGGTGCGCGACCCGGCCGAGGTCGAGGCGGCGGTCGCGGCGGTGGGCCTGCCCTGCGTGGTGAAGCCGGTGGACGAGTCCGGCTCGCACGAGGTGCTCTGGTGCGAGGACGTCGCCACCGTCGCCGAGCAGGCCCGCAAGCTGCTGGCCGTCACCCGCAACGTGCGCGGCCAGGCCAGCGCCGGGACGGTGCTGGTGGAGGAGTACCTGACCGGGCCGGAGTTCAGCGCCGAGATGTTCCGGGCGGACGGCGAGACCTCCTGCGTCGGCATCACCCAGCGCACCGTCAGCGAGCTGCCGTACTTCGTGGAGACCGGGCACCTGTTCCCGGCGGTGCTGCCCGAGGAGACGGCGGCGGCGATGGCCGACACCGCCCGGCGCGCCCTGGAGGCGGTCGGCCTGGAGCGCGGCCCGGCGCACGTCGAACTGCGGCTGACCGCCGAGGGGCCGGCCGTGATCGAGATCAACGCCCGGCTGGCCGGCGGCATGATCCCGGAGCTGATCCGGCCCGCGACCGGCATCGACCTGCTGGACCAGCAGATCCGGGCCGCCGCCGGTCTGCCGCTGAACCTGACCCCGGAGCGGTCCCGTTCGGCCGGGATCCGCTTCCTGATCGCCGCCGGGGAGGGCCGGCTGACGGCCGTCGAGGGCGTCGAGCGGGCGGCCGCGGTCGCCGGGGTGGAGCGGGTCACCGTGACGGCGGCCGCCGGGCGCGCGGTGCGGCCGGTGCGGGAGGCGTACGACCGGCTGGGGCACGTGATCGCGGTCGGGGACGGCCCCGAGGAGGTGGGCGAGGCGCTGGACGCCGCGCTGGCCGAGCTGACGGTCGTGGTCGAGGCCGAGTAGTCGGCGCACGAATAGCCGGCGTACGAGGCGTCGGAGTACGAGGGAGGGCCGGCGGACCGCTCAGCGGCCGCCGGCCCTCCCGTCGTGGTTCAGGCCCCGGGCGTGGGCCGCGGGCCCGGGCGGCGCCGGCGCACCACGGCCGGCTCCTCGGCGGCGTCCGGCTTCGGAGTCCGGTCGACCAGGGCCGCCAGCGCCGCGATCGTCGGGTGCTCGAAGCAGGCGCTCAGCGGCAGTTCGACACCGAGGTCGCGGTGGATCTCGGCGAGCATCCGGATCGCCGCCAGCGAGTGGCCGCCGAGGACGAAGAAGTCGTCCTCGATCCCGATCCGCTCGGTCTCGAACAGCTGCTGCCAGATCGCGGCCAGCGCCCGTTCGGTGGCGGTGCCCGGCGGGGTGCGGTGGCCCTCGGCGCCCTCCTCCGGCGGGACCCGCAGCGCCTTGCGGTCGGTCTTGCCGGAGGGCAGCGTCGGCATCGCGCCGAGCACCACGAACCGGGCCGGCGTCAGGGCCCGGGGCAGCGAGCGGGTGCAGTGCGCCCGCAGTTCGGCCGGGGTGGGCCGGGCGGCCGGGTCGGCCGGGTCCGCCGGGGAGACGAAGGCGACCAGACGCGGCCCGGAGGCCGCCGTACGGTCCACCACCACGGCCGCGTTGGCGACCTTGCGGTGCGCCCCGAGGACGGACTCGATCTCGCCGAGCTCGATCCGCACCCCGCGGATCTTCACCTGCCCGTCGCTGCGGCCCAGGTAGTGCAGCTCGCCGTCGGCCGTCCACCGGGCCAGGTCGCCGGTGCGGTACATCCGCTCGCCGGGCGCGCCGTACGGGCAGGGCAGGAAGCGGTCCGCGGTGAGGTCGGGGCGGCCCAGGTAGCCGCGGGCCAGGCTCGCCCCGGCGAGGTACAGCTCGCCGGTGACGCCCGGCGGGACGGGGCGCAGCGCCGCGTCCAGGACGAACAGCCGGGAGTCGGTGATCGGTTCGCCGAGCGGCGGCGCGGCCTCGGGGCGCAGCGGGCCGGACAGGGTGCCGAGCACGGTGGTCTCGGTCGGCCCGTAGGCGTTGTGCAGCCGGTGCTCGCGCCCCCACTGGGCCACCAGCTCGGGGCCGATCGCCTCGCCGCCGCTGACGATCGCGCGCAGCGCGGGGAAGTCGCGGGCGGGCAGGGCGGCCAGCGCCGTCGGGGTCAGCACGGCGTGGCTGATCCGCCGCTGTTCGAGCAGGACGGCCAGCTCCTCGCCGAGCACCGGGTGCGGGGGCGCCACCACCAGGACGGCCCGGGAGCGGAAGGCCATCAGGAGTTCCATCACGTACATGTCGAAGGTGGGGGACACCTGCTGGAGCATCCGGGGCTGCTCGCCGCCCGCCGCCGCGGCGGCCGTCTCGGGCAGCAGGACGGCGCGGTGCAGCTGCTCGGCGAGCGGGGCCAGCCCGGCGTGGGTGACCACGACGCCCTTGGGCTGCCCGGTGGACCCGGAGGTGTACAGCACGTACGCGGCGTTCGCCAGGTGCACCGGGGCGGCGGCCGGGCGCTCGCCGGAGCGCTCGCCGAGCGCGTCCAGCAGGTCGGGGTCGTCCAGCAGCAGGGCCGGCGGGGCGTCGGCCGGCAGTGCGGCGGCGCCGTCCTCGTCGGTGACCACCAGCGCGGCCCCGGCGTCGGCGAGGATGAAGGACAGCCGCTCGACCGGGAACCGGACGTCCAGCGGCAGGAAGGCGCCGCCCGCCTTGGCGACGGCCAGCACGGCGAGCACCAGTTCCCCGCTGCGGGGCAGCGCGAGGGCGACGGTGCTCTCCGGTCCGACGCCGCGGGCGAGCAGTTCGGCGGCCAGCCGGTTGGCCTGCTCGTCCAGCTCGGCGTAGCTCAGGGTGAGGTCGTCGGTCTCCAGCGCGGGGGCGTCCGGCGCGGCCGCCACCGCCTGCTCGAACTGCTCGGCGAGGGTGGCCGCGCCGGGCCCGGGCAGGCCGGTGCTCCAGCTGCCGAGGACGGCCTCGCGCTCGCCGGGGAGCAGCAGTTCCCAGTGCGAGAGCGGCAGGTCGGGGTGCTCGGTGGCGATCTCCAGGGCGAGCAGCAGCCGTTGGGCCAGGGCGGCCCCGGCGGCCTCGTCGAAGAGGTCGGCGCTGACCGTGAGCACGCCGCCGATGGTGGCGCGGGCGCGGTCCTCGGTCAGTTCCACGGTGATGTCGAACGGGGTGGCGGGGGTGCCGAGGTCGAAGGGCTCGGTGGGCAGTCCGCCGAGCGCCGGGACCGGCTCGGGCTCGCCGTTGAGGCTGGCCATCACCTGGAACAGCGGGTTGCGGCCGTGCCGGCGGGGCGGGTTGAGGGCGGTGACGATCTCGTCGAAGGGCAGGTCCATGTGGTCGTGCGCGGCCAGGTTGGTCTCCCGCACCCGGGCGATCAGGGTGCGGAAGCTCGGGTCGCCGGAGGTGTCGGCGCGCAGCACGGCGGTGTTGATGAAGCAGCCGATCAGGTCGTCCAGCGCCTGGTCGGAGCGCCCCGCGGTGGGGGTGCCGAGCGGGATGTCGGTGCCGGCGCCGAGGCGGGTGAGCATCGCGGCGAGCGCGGCCTGGAGCACGATGAAGACGCTGGCGCCGTGCTCGTGGGCGGCGGCGGTGATCCGCCGGTAGAGCTCGGGGCCGGCCTCCACCCGGGTGGGCAGGCCGCGGAAGGTCGGCGCGGCCGGGCGGGGGCGCGCCCCGGGCAGGGCGAGTTCCTCGGGGAGTCCGGCCAGGGTCTTGGTCCAGAACTCCAGGCTCCGGCCGAAGGGGCTGCCCGGGTCCTCGGCCCGGCCCAGCTGCTGCGCCTGCCATAGGGCGAAGTCGGCGTACTGGATGGGGAGTTCGTGCCAGCCGGGGGCGCGGCCGGCGGCCCGGGCGGTGTAGGCGGTGGCCAGGTCGCGGCAGAGCGGGGCGAGCGAGAGGCCGTCGCAGGCGATGTGGTGGACGTCCACCAGCAGCACGTGGGAGCGCGGGCCGGTGCTGAACACGTGCAGCCGCAGCGGGACTTCGGTGGTCAGGTCGAACGGGGTCTCCAGGGCGTCCCGCAGGGCCTGCTGGAGGCCGTTCGGGTGGATGGCGCTCGCCCGGACCACCTCGGCGACGGCCTCGGGCGGCTGCACCGACTGGCGCGGCGCGCCCGCGTCGGCGGGGAAGACCGTCCGCAGGATCTCGTGCCGGCGGCCGAGGTCCGCGGCGGCGGCGGAGAGCACGGCGAGGTCCAGCTCGCCCTCGATCCGCACCGCCAACGGCATGTGGTAGAAGGCCTGTTGCTGCCCGAGCCGGTTGACGATCCAGATCCCGCGCTGGGCCATCGACAGCGGCAGCAGCTCGGGCCGGGGCCCGGTGGCGGCCGGGATCGCACTGCGGGCGGAGGTCTCGGCGGGGGCGGCGGCGGCCTCGTCCAGCAGCTTGGCCAGGTCGGCGAGGACCGGGGTCTTGAGGACGTGGCGGACGGACAGCTTGACCGACCACTGGCGGCGGATCCGGGCGACCAGCCGGGTGGCCAGCAGCGAGTCCCCGCCGTCGCGCAGGAAGTCGGTGTCCCGGCCGACCTGCTCGGTGCCCAGCAGCCGGGACCAGATCGCGGCCAGCGCCCGCTCGGTGGCGGTCGCGGGGGCGGCGGAGCCGTCGGCGGCCGGCCGGGCGCTCGCGGCCCGCTGCGGCGCCTCGACGGCGTCCTCGATCCGGCCGTCGGCCAGCACCCGGGCCCGGCGCCCGCTCGGCTCACCGGCCAGCAGCAGCTCGCCGTACACCCCGGTGGGCGCCCGGTTGCCGTAGCGGTCGCGGACCTCCGCCTCGGCGCCGTCCGCCTCGGCCGGGCCGTGGGCGCCCAGCGCCACCGCGCCGACGCTCGCCGCGCCCTCGGCCAGGAAGGCCTCCAGCAGGACCAGGTAGTCGGCGGCGAGCCGCTCCACCGTCTCCCGCTCGAACAGGTCGGTGGCGTAGTCGAAGGCGAAGCCGACCTCGTCCGCGGTGTAGCTCACCGCGAGCTCCAGGTCGAACTTGGCGGAGTCGTTGCGCATCTCGACGATCTCCACCGCCAGGCCCGGCAGCTGCGGCGGCGGCACCACCTGGTTGACGCTGCACATCACCTGGAACACCGGGTTGCGGGACGGGTCCCGGACCACGCCGAGCGCCTCCACCACCCGGTCGAACGGCACGTTCTGGTTCGACAGCGCCTCCGCCGCCACCGTCCGCACCTGGCCCAGCAGTTGGCGCAGGGTCGGATCGCCGGCGAGGTCCACCGGCACGGCCAGGGTGTTGGCGAAGTAGCCGATCACCGGCTCCCACTCGGCCTGCGGCCGGTTGGCCACCGGCACCCCGACGACCACCCGCTCCTCGCCGTTGTAGCGGTGCAGCAGTGCGGCGAGGACCGTCACCGCGGTGGCGAACAGCGAGGCCTCGTGCCCGGCGCCCCAGGCGGCCAGCCGCCGCTGGAGGTCGGCCGGGACAGGCACCGTGACGCTGGCGCCCTCGCCGCTGAGCAGCACCGGCCGCGGCAGGTCGGCCGGGATCCCGGCCTCCTCCGGCAGCCGGGCCAACTGCTCGCGCCAGAAGGCCAGCTGGCCGCGGTAGAGCTCCACCGTGGCCGGCTCGGCCTCCCAGGCCGAGTAGTCGGCGTAGCGCACCGGCAGCGGCGCCAGGCCGGCCGCCGGGCCGCCGACCCGCGCGGTGTAGCAGGCGCCCAGCTCCTGGAAGAACAGCCCCTCCGACCAGCCGTCGGTGATCGCGTGGTGCATGGTGACGGCGAGGTGGTGGACCGGCGCCGCCCCTTCCGTCCCGGAGCGGATCAGCTTCGCCCGGAACAGCGGCCGGCCGGCCAGGGCGAACGGGAGCCGGCTCTCCTCCTCGATCAGCGCGACCACGGCCGGCTCGCCGAGCTCGGTCAGGTCCCGCTGCTCCCACGGCAGTTCGTCCGGGTCGAGGAGCAGCTGGAAGACCTCGTCCTCGTCGCCGGCGAAGGTGGTGCGCAGGCCCTCGTGCCGGGCCACCAGGTCGCCGACGGCCAGCCGCAGCGCCCCGGTGTCGAGCTCGCCGACCAGCCGGAGCCGGAACGGGACGTTGTAGGTGCTGTTGGGGCCGTTCAGCTGCTCCAGGAACCAGAGCCGCTTCTGCGCCAGCGACGCGGGCTCCCGCCCGTCGCCCGGGCGGGGGGCCGGGACGGCGGCGGTCGCGGGGGCGGCGGCCGCGGAGCCCGCCTCCTCCGCCAGCGCCTGGGCGAAGACGGCGTCCAGCGTGGCGCGGCCGACCGCGTCGGTGTCGTTCACGAGACCTTCCTGGCCTTCCTGGTCGTGGGGGGCGTACGGGTGCCGGGCACTGCGGTCCGACGGGGGATCAGGCGGCGGCGGGGGCCGGGGCGGGGAGCTCGGTGGGGATGCCGGTGGCCCTGCGGACCGGGGAGAGCGCCAGCAGGACGGCGGCGATGCCGATGCCGCCGGCGCAGACCACGATCGCCCACTGGGTGCCCAGCCAGGTGCCGAGCGCGCCGCCGGCCATCGCGCCGAACGGCGTGCCGGCCATCACGATCATCCGGGTGGAGGCGTTCATCCGGCCCTGCATGGCGTCCGGGGTGATCGCCGAGCGGTAGCTGCGGATGTTGACGGCGCTGGCGATCACCAGCACGGCGTAGGCGACCTGGACGAACATCAGCATCGCGAAGGCGACGCCGGTGGGCATCACCGTCGCGGCGGGGATGACCAGTTCGACGCCGGTCATCGCCACGGTGCACCAGACCACCATCCGGCCGAAGGGCAGCAGCTTGCCCAGCCGGGCCGCGAACAGGGCGCCCATCAGCGAGCCCACGCCGGTGCCGGCCAGCAGCGCGCCGACCAGGATGCCGGGCAGGTCCAGGGTGCGGGTGATGAACACCAGGAACACCGGGTCGATCGCGATGGCGGAGAAGTTGATCAGGAAGGTGACCAGCACCAGGGTGCGCAGGGTCGCGTTGCCGAAGATGAAGGAGAGGCCCTCGCCGATCTCCTTCCATATCGAGGACGGCGGGCCGTCGGCCGGGCGCTCCGGCACCGGCTCCTTCTTGCGGATGCGCAGGGTGCAGGCCGCCGCCAGCCCGAAGGCGAAGACGTCGACCATGATGACCACCGGGCCGGTGAGCAGCTGCACCAGCAGGCCGCCGAAGGTCCGGCCGCCGATGTTGGAGACCGAACTGCTCATCTCCAGCTTGCTGTTGCCCTCGACCAGGTCCTCGCGCTCGACCAGGGCGGGCAGGATGGAGGCGTTGCCGATGTCCGAGACGGTGCTGCAGGCGCCGGTGCCGAACACCACCACCAGCAGCAGCGGGACGCTCAGCAGGTCCGCCCAGGACAGCAGCGGGACGGAGAGCAGGATCAGCGAGCGGACGGCGTCCGCCGCCACGATGATCATCTTCTTCGGCCGCCGGTCCAGCCAGACCCCGACGAACAGGCTGATCAGCAGGTAGGGCAGGAACTCGGTGGCCAGCAGCAGGCCCATCTGGAACACCGAGGCGCCCAGGCTGACCGCGGCGATCAGCGGGACGGCCACCGCCACCATGTTGGTGCCCAGCATGGAGAGCGTCTGGCCGGCCCAGAGTCTGCGGAAGTCCGCGTGGTCCCACAGTCCGTTGAGCTTCATGCCGCCGGTCCTTCCGAGGTCATCGCGCGGCCCATCAGGTCCAGCAGCGGTTGCGGGGCGGCGAGGAAGGCGTGGTGGCCGCCGTCCAGGAGGTGTGCGTGGTGCCGGGCCGCCGGGACGTACCGGCTCCAGCCGCCGAGCTGTTCCGGGCGGATCTCCACGTCGTGCTGCCAGCCGACCGCGTGCACGGCGCAGCCGAGCGGCTCGGGGGCGTCCAGCCGGTAGCGGCGCTGGGCGGCGAGGTCCTCCTCCAGCACGTCCAGGGCCACGTCGAGGAAGTCCGGGTCCATCCTGGTCCCGGCCGCCTCGGCGAGGACGTTCAGCTCGACCGCGAGGTCGTCCCGCTCCAGCCACAGCCAGCGGCCGAACGGGTCCTCGTCGGGGGCGAGTTGGGAGGACATGAAGAGCGCCGTCAGCTCCTTGCCGTGGACCCGCTCCAGTTCGAGCGCGGTGGCGAAGGCGGAGAGCGCGCCGCCGCAGTGCCCGAAGAAGCCGGTCGGGCGGTCCACCAGCGGGGCCAGCGCCGCGGCGGCGGCCGTGGCCAGGTTCTGGTAGGTGACCGGGTGCGGCTCGCGCAGGCGGTTCTCCCGCGCGGGCAGCTGCACCAGGCACATCTCGACCTCGCCGATCCGCTCGGGCCAGGCGCGGTACATCGACGCGCCGGTGCCCGAGTACGGGAAGAGGAAGATCCGTGCCGGGGCGTCCTCGGATGGGGGGCGGAACAGCCATTTGCCCGCGTCGGTCTGCATGGCGCCGTGAACTCCTTGTTCCCGTCGATTCGGTGGTGGGGGCGGTGGTGCCGGGGCGGTGCCGGTCAGCCGCCGAGCGCGGCGGCGCCGAGGACGTCCGCGACGGCCCGTACGTGCGGCTGCCGGACCAGGCCGTAGTGGTCGGTGTCGAGGCGGTGCAGCCGGAACCCGCCGGCCACCACCGCGCGCCAGGCCTCGGCGCTGCCCAGGGCCCGGCCGTCCCGGCTCTCCAGGTAGACCACGTCGCCGGGGTGGCGGCGCGGCCGGTAGGCGTGGTGCGCCCGCAGGTTGGCGGCGAAGACGCGGTGGCGCGCCTGCCAGGCCTCGCTGCCGGACTCGTCCGGCGGGGCGCCGGTGAGGGCCAGGGTGTCCTGGAGCAGCGCCTCGGTGGTCCGGTCGTCGTCCAGTGCGTCGAGCTGTCCGGGCGCGGGGAAGGCGGCGTCGACCATGCAGAGCGTCACCTCCCGCCCGGCCGCGGTCAGCAGGCCCGCGGCCTCGAAGGCCAGCACCGCGCCGAAGGACCAGCCCGCCAGGTGGACCGGCCCGGCCGGGTGGTCCCGGACGATCCGGGCCACCGCGGCCGCGGCCATCTCCTCGACGGTGCTCCCGACCGGCTCGGCGCAGTCCAGCCCGGACACGGCCAGCCGCGGGTCGAGCGCGCCGGCCAGGGCCAGGTAGCCCAGGGCGCTGCCGCCGACCGGGGGGAACAGCCACAGCGGCTCGGCGGGGCCGGGGCGCAGCGCCAGCACCTCCCAGCCGTTCCCGGCCGCGGCCGGTGCGGGCGCGGTCAGCAGGGCGGCCAGGCGTTCCACCGTGTCGTGGGTGAACAGCTCGGCGACGCCCAGCCGGCGGTCGAAGTCCCGGCGCAACCGCCCGATCAGCCGGACGGCGGCCAGCGAGTGCCCGCCGACCTGGAAGAAGCCCTCGTCGGCGCCGAAGTCCGCGGTGCCCAGCACGTCCGTCCAGGCGGCCGCGACCAGGGCCTCGGCCGGGGCGAGCGGACGGGCGGGCGCGGCGCTGCGGGCGGCCCGACCGGGGGCCGGCAGCCGCTTGCGGTCGACCTTGCCGCTGACGGTCAGCGGCAGCTCGGCCAGCGGCTCCCAGACCGCGGGCACCATGTGCCCGGGCAGCAGGCGCTCGGCGTGCCGGCGCAGCTCCGCGGCCGGCAGCCCGGTGCCGGGCCGGGCGGTGTAGTAGCCGATCAGCCGCTCGCCGTCGAAGGTCACCGCGGCCGAGCCGCAGTCCGGGTGCGCGGACAGCACGGCCTCGACCTCGCCGGGCTCGACCCGCATGCCGCGGACCTTCACCTGGGCGTCGCCGCGCCCCAGGTACTCGATCGCGCCGTCCGGGCGGCGCCGGGCGAGGTCGCCGGTGCGGTAGAGGCGTTCGGTGCCGCCGTCCGGCCAGGTGTGCTCGACGAAGCGCTCGGCGGTGAGGTCCGGGCGGCCGTGGTAGCCGTCGGCCAGGCCGACACCGCCGATGTGCAGCTCGCCGGTGACGCCGACCGGGACGGGGTGGCCGGCCGGGTCGAGCAGGTGGATCCGGGTGTTGGCGATCGGCCGGCCGATCGGCACGGTGTCCGCGTCCTCGCGCACGCAGTGCCAGTACGTCACGTCCACGGCCGCCTCGGTGGGGCCGTACAGGTTCGCCAGGGCGGCCTTGGAGCGGTCCAGGAAGTCCCGCTGGAGCTCGGCCGGCAGCGCCTCGCCGCTGCACACGACCTGGCGCAGCGCGGTGGCGGCGGAGAGGTCGGCGGCGTCCAGGAAGGCCCGCAGCATCGAGGGGACGAAGTGCGCCACGGTGACGGACTGCCGGGCCAGCACCTGTTCGAGGTAGCCCGGGTCCCAGTGGCCGCCGGGCTCGGCGACGACCAGCGCGGCGCCCTCGCGCAGCGGCCAGAAGAACTCCCACACCGACACGTCGAAGGTGTACGGCGTCTTCTGCAGCACCCGGTCCTCGGCGGTCAGCCGGAACTCCTCCTGCATCCAGTCCAGCCGGTTGGCGATCGCCCGGTGGGAGACCACCACGGCCTTGGGGCGGCCGGTGGAGCCGGAGGTGTGGATGACGTACGCCGGGTCGCCGGGCCGCACCGCGACCTCGGGGGGCACGGCGCCGGGCGCGAGGTCGTCCGGGACGAACTCGACCCGGACGTCGGGCAGTTCGAAGCCATCGGTGCCGGCGGCGGTGAGCACCGTCCGGCAACCGGACTCGGCCAGCAGGGCGGCGGTGCGCCCGGCCGGGTCGGCCGGGTCCAGCGGGACGTAGGCGCCGCCGGCCTTGAGCACGGCGAGCAGCGAGACCACCAGCTCCGGGGAGCGCTCCTGGACGATCCCGACGTGGTCGCCGGGCCGGACGCCGAGGGCGGCCAGCCGGTGCGCCAGGGTGTTGGCCCGGCCGTCCAGTTCGGCGTAGTCCAGCACCCGGTCGCGGAACAGCACGGCCGGTGCCCGCGGGTGCTCCGCGGCCCGCCGGGTGATCGCCTCGTGCAGCAGGTGCGGGCCGGGGCGGCTGCGCTCCGTCCGGTTCCACCCGTCCAGTTCGGCGAGTTCGGCCGGGGCCAGCAGCGGGGCGGCGGTGGGGGAGGCGGCCGGGTCGGCCAGCATGGCCCGGAGCACGGCCACGTGGTAGCCGAAGTACCGGTCGGCGTCGGCCGCGGCGATCCGGTCGGCGTCGTAGCGCAGGCCGAGCCCGATCAGGTCGGTCGAGGTGTCGCGGTAGAACTCCGAGCCGAGCAGGAAGTCGGTGGGGGTGTGGCTGTACTCGTCCAGCACCTCCACCTCGTCGGTCGGGACGTCCGACTCGTTGCGGAAGTGGGTGTAGTTGAAGAAGGTCTCGAAGGCGGCCGCGCCGGCCACCCGGCCGCGCAGCTCCGGCATCGGGAAGCGGCGGTGCGGCTGGATCGCGATGTCCGTCGCGGCGACCTGCCGGATCAGCGCGGACCAGCTCTCGGCGGCCACCCGGCAGCGCACCGGGAGGGTGTTCAGGAACAGCCCGACCACCCGGTCCCCGTCCGGCTCGGCGATCCGGCCGTTGTAGACCGCGCCGGAGACCACGTCCTCGGCGCCGGTCAGCAGCGCGATCACCCGCAGGTGCGCGGTGAGCAGCACGATCCGCACCGGGACCTGCAAGCGGGCGGCCAGCACGCCGAGCCCGGCGGACAGTTCGGCGGGCAGCTCGCGCGGCACCACCGTCATGTCCGGCACCCCGGTGCCCGGGGCGGCCGGCACCGAGCCGAGCGCCAGGCCGTCCAGCTGCGCCTGCCAGAAGGCGAGTTGCCGCGGGTCGCGGACGGCGGCGCGCTCCAGGGCGACGAAGGAGCGGTAGTGGGCGCGGGGCGGCGGCGGCAGGGCGGCCGGGCCGTCGGCGAGCGCGGCGAGGTAGAGCGAGAGCAGCTCGCCGAACAGGATCCGCTCGCTCCAGCCGTCGATCACGGCGTGGTGGACCACCGTCCACAGCTGGACCTCGTCCTCGGCCAGCCGGGCGAGGTGGTAGCGGATCAGCGGCGGGCGCTCCCAGTCGAAGAGGTCGCGGCCCTCCCAGTCGGTGCGCTGGTCGATCAGGGCCCGCTGCTCCGGCTCCGGCAGCCCGCGCAGGTCCTCGAAGCTGACCGGCGGGTGGGCGATCCGCGCGTGCACCACCTGGAGCGGTTCGGTGAAGCCGCCGGGCGCGAAGGAGGTGCGCAACAGCTCGTGGCGCTCCAGCAGTTGGGCGACGGCGGTGCGCCAGGCCGCGGCGGAGAAGGCCACCCGCAACCGGCTCACCAGCACGTCGTGGTACATCGCGGTGTGCGCCTGCTGGCCGCTGCGGTAGAGCATGCCGGACTGCAGGGCGGTCAGCGGGTACGCGGCGACGGCGTCGGCGGGCAGCCGGGGCCGGTCCTCGGCCGCCACCAGGTCGAACGGCCCGGTGGCGGGCGTGCCGCCGCCGGCGGGCTCGGTGGCCCGCACCAGCGGGGCCAGCTCGCGGACGGTCTGGTTGCGGAGCAGGTCGCGGACCCGGAAGCCGAGGCCGCGGGCGCCGGCCCGGGCGACGATCTGCACGCTGCTGATGGAGTCGCCGCCGAGCTCGAAGAAGTTGTCGTCGATGCCGACGGCGGGGCGGCCCAGCACCTCGGCCCAGACCTCGGTGAGCACCCGCTCGGTCTCGTCGCGCGGGGCGGTGTCGGCTGCGGGCTGAGCGGAGGTGGCCTCGGCCCCGGTCTCGGTGTTGATCTCGGTGAAATCGCCTGCGGGAGCGGCGAGTTCGGCGGCAGCCGACACGGTGTCGGAGCCGAGGAAGTCGGTCAGCGGGCGGTCCGGCTGCTCGGCGGCCAGCTCCAGCACCCGGGCGTAGCGGGCGCCGAAGTCGGCGATCCACGCGGGGGAGAAGCGGTCGGCCCGGTACTCGAACTCGGCGACCGCGCCGTCCGGGGTGCGGTTGACCTGGAGGGCGAGCTGGTACTTGGCGGTCACCGACGGCACCTCGACCGGCCGGAACTCCAACTCCCCGGCCCGGACCGGCTCGAAGAAGTCCTCGCCGACGGTGAAGGCGACCTGGAAGACCGGCGAGTGGTCCTGGTGCCGGGTCGGCCGGACGTCCTTGACCACCGTCTCGAAGGGCACCGCCTGGAGGTCCTGGGCGCGCAGCACGGCGGCGCGCACCCGTTCCACCAACTCGCGGAAGGTGCGCGGGCCGTCGAGGTCGGTGCGGACCGCGATCATGTTGACGAAGCAGCCGACGGTCCGCTGGAACTCGGTCCGGCTGCGGTTGAGCGCGGGGGTGCCCACGATGACGTCGCGCAGGCCGGTGCGGTCGGCGAGCAGCAGGTCGTAGGCCGCCAGCAGGACGGTGAACAGCGTGGTGCGCAGCTCGGTCGCGAGCGCGGCGAGCCGTTCGACGGCGGGGCCGGGCAGCGGGAGGTCGGCGGTGCCGCCGGGGGCGGTGACGGCGGCCTCCCGGTCGGCGGCGGTGGCGCGGCCGGTGGCGCGGTCGGCCGGTCGGACGTCCCCCGGCAGCTCCAGCACGGGGAGTTCACCGGCGAGCAGTTCGACCCAGGCGCGCCGGGCGCGTTCACCGGCCGGGCTCTCCAGCCACTCGTCGTGCCAGAGCGAGTAGTCGCCGTACTGGTACTCGACCTCGGGCAGGTCGGGCTCGGTGCCGGTGGTGAACGCCCGGTAATGGGCGATCAGTTCGTCGCGCACCAGCTTGGCCGACCAGCCGTCGAAGACGGCGTGGTGGCAGCAGAGCGCCACCACGTGGCTGCCGTCGGCGCAGCTCAGCACACCGGCCCGGAGCAGTGGGCCGCGTTCCAGGTCGAAGGGGGCGCGGGCGGCGTGCGCCATCCGCTGTTCGCGTTCCTCCGCGTCCCGGCAGGTGGCCAGGCGCCATTCCAGCCTGGGTTCCGGATGGACGACCTGGAGGAGTCCCTGTTCGTGAATGCGGAAAGTGGTGCGCAGTGCCTCGTGCCGTGCGAGCACGGCGGTCACGGCATTCCGGAGTGCACGGATGTCGACCGGTCCCCGGACTTCCCAGAAGCACGGGATGTGAAAGGTCGGTGCGTCACCCACGGTCTGCTGTGCGAGGAAGAGTTGCTCCTGGACCTTCGACGCCGGGAACGGATCCTCGTCCGCGGCGTCCGATTGGGCGGGGAACTCGCTGTCCACGGCTCGTAGACGCCCTTTCCTCCTGGGTATGGAGACACCTCCGCGTCCCCCAGGAACGTCAGCATACAGGCGGGAAATGGCTCGGCAAGGGGCAAGATCTTGCCTCGCCCGTAAGGGATTTGACCTCTGTCATGATCGCATCGAGTAGGGTAGTCTCGCGGCATCTTGCAGTGATGAGAGCGGGGGATCAACCCATGCCCGAGCGTGTCGTTCCGATCTCGCCGCAACAGCGCAGGCTGTGGCTCCTGCACAGCCTGCATCCGCGGCTCCCGCTCTACAACGGCCCGGTGGCGCACGAGATCAGGGGGGGACTCGATGTCCCCGCACTGGAACAGTCAATCCGTGCACTGATATCCCGGCACGCCGCGCTGCGGACCGGCTTTTCCGTGGTCGACGACCAGCCCGTGCAAGTGGTCGTGGACCACCTGGAGTTCAGCCTTCCCGTGCACGACCTGAGGGGGGATCCCGATTCCCTCCGGGCCCGGGTGCGGGAGGCCGCCGCGGAGCCGTTCGACCTGGAGCGCCCCGGAGTCTTCGACTTCCGGCTGTTCCGGTCGGCGGACGCGGAGTGGACGCTGCTCCTGAACCTGCACCACATCGTCACCGACGGCTGGTCGAACGCGGTGATCGCCGCCGAGATCGGCCGCGGCTACGCGGAGGTGCTGGCCGGGCGCCCGCCGGTCGCGGGGGAGGTCGGGCACGACTACGGCGAGTACGGCGCCGCGCTGGCCCGGCGGCTCGCCGACGGCCTGGCGGAGCGCCAACTCTCCTACTGGGCCGAGCACCTGGCCGGCGCCCCCGACCTGCTGCGACTCCCGCTGGACCGGCCCCGGCCGGCCCGCCAGCGGTTCCGCGGCGAACTGCTGGACTTCGCGCTGGACGCCGGCCTCGCCGAGCGGGTGCGGCAGACCGCGGCCCGGCACCGCACCACCGACTACGTGGTGCTGCTGGCCGCCTTCACCCTGCTGATGCACGCCTACAGCGGGGAGCGCGACGTGGTGGTGGGCGCGCCCGTCACCAACCGGGACGACTCCGCCCTCGACGAGACGATCGGATTCTTCGTCAACATCCTTCCGCTGCGCAGCCGGAGCCGTCGCGGGGAGAGCTTCTCGGAGTATCTCCAGCGCTGCCGTGCCACCTTCATCGGGGGATTCCGCAACCAGTCGGTGCCTTTCGACGAAATCGTCAAGGTGACGGACAGTCAGGGTGCGGTCAGCCACTCGCCGCTGGTTCAGGCGGTATTCGGATACCACCAGGAGTCCCCGGCCCCCCTCCCGTTGGAGGGCCTGCGGACGAGCCGCTGGAACGTCCCGACCGGATTCGTTCAGACCGACCTGGAGTTCGACCTCGCACGAGCCGCGGACGGTTCCGTGGCCGGCGTCATCGCCTATGACAGCGACCTGTTCGACGAAGCGACCGTCGCCCGGCTCGGCGCGAATTACCGCGCCCTGCTGGAGGGGGCGTTGGCCGATCCGCAGGCACCGCTGGCCCGTATCGAACTGCGTTCCGCGGCGGAAATCCGGCTCGACCGGGAGGTGAACGGAACCACCGCCGAGTTCCCGGCCGACGCCTGCCTGCACGAGCTGTTCGAGGCGCAGGCGGCGCGCACCCCGGACGACGTCGCGGTGGTCTCCGAAACGGCCCGGCTCAGCTACCGCGAGCTGGACGAGCGGGCCGGGACGCTCGCCCGGGAGCTGCGGGCGCGCGGCGTCGGCCCCGAGCGCGCGGTCGGCATCTGCCTGGAGCGCTCGGCGGAGATGGTGGTGGGGCTGCTCGGCATCCTCAAGGCCGGCGGCGCCTACCTGCCGCTGGACCCGGCCAGCCCGCCGGCCCGGATCCGGCAGATCCTGGCCGACGCGGGCGCCCCGGTGCTGCTGGCGGCGCGGGCCCTGGCCGAGGAGGTCGACGCGGCCTCGGTCGGCGCGGTGACCGTCGACCCGGCGGACCTCGACCTCGCGGACCTCGACCCGGCGGACCTCGATCCCGCGGCGGTGCCCGGCGCCCCGGCCGGAGGCCCCCGTCCGCACCCCGAGAACCTGGTCTCCGTCTACTACACCTCCGGCTCCACCGGCATGCCCAAGGGCGTGGCCAGCCGGCACCGCGGCTGGGTCAACCGGATGGTCTGGATGCAGCGCAAGCACCGGCTGGCCCGGGGCGAGACGGTGCTCCACAAGACCACCCTGACCTTCGACGACGCCGCCCTGGAGATCTTCTGGCCGCTCTCGGTCGGCGGCCGGGTGGCCGTGCTCGAACCGGGCCGCCACCGGGACCCGGTGGCGGTGCTGGAGGCCGCCACCCGGTACGAGTCGGTGTACCTCCAGGTCGTCCCGAGCATGCTGAACGCGGTGCTCGACCTGGTGGAGCAGGTGCCCGACCGGGTGCCGCCGCTGCTGCGCAACACCACCTCCAGCGGGGAGGCGCTCACCCCGTCGACGGTCGATCGCTTCCACCGGCTGATGCCGGGCGCGCTGCACAACACCTGGGGCGCCACCGAGGTGTCCATCGACTCGACCTGCCACACCTGCGGCCCGGCCGACGGCAGCGCCACCGGAGCGGTCAACCTGGGCCGCCCGTTCGACAACAACACCGTGCACGTGCTGGACGACGAACTGCGGCCGGTACCGGTCGGCGTGGTCGGCGACCTCTACATCGGCGGCCTCGGCCTGGCCCGCGGCTACCTCAACGACCCGGCCCGCACCGCCGGCGCCTTCCTGCCCGACCCGTTCCGCCCCGGCGAGCGGCTCTACCGCACCGGCGACCAGGGCCTGCTGCACCCCGACGGCGGTTTCCGCTTCGTCGGGCGCAGCGACCACCAGGTCAAGATCCGCGGCATGCGGGTCGAACTCGGCGAGATCGAGACGGCGCTGCTCGGCCACCCGCAGGTGAAGGAGGCCGTGGTGGTGATCGCGGCGCAGGGCCCGGCGCAGCGGCTGGTGGCCTTCGTCACCGCCGTCGACCCGGCCGACCCGCCGACCCTCGACGCGGTCCGCGAGCACGCCAAGGAGTGGCTGCCGCAGTACATGATCCCCGCCCAGCTGGTGGTCGAGCGGGCCGTCCCGCTGAACGCCAACGGCAAGGTGGACCGCAAGGCGCTCACGGTGCCCGAGCCGCCGGCCGGTGCGCAGGCCTCCGGCGGCGAGGCGCCGCGCACGCCCTCCGAACAGTTCGTCGCCGGGGTGTGGCGGGAACTGCTCGGCGTCGAGCGGATCGGCGCCGAGGACGGCTTCTTCATGCTCGGCGGGCACTCGCTGATCGCCACCCGGTTCACCGCGCGGGTGCGCCAACGGCTCGGCGTGGAGTTCCCGCTGGTCACGCTCTACTCGGAGCCGACGGTCCGGGCCACGGCGCGGACGCTGGAGGAGCTGGTCGCGGAGAAGCTGGCCGCCGCCCAGGCGCAGCCGCCCACGGAGGCGCAGGCGCAGCCCGCCGGGGCCGAGCGGTGAGCGGCGGCTGGGACGCCGTGGTGGTGGGCGCCCGGGTCGCGGGCGCCGCCACCGCCCTGCTGCTGGCCCGGGCCGGCCGCAAGGTGCTGCTGATCGACCGGGCCGCCTTCCCCTCGGACACCATGTCCACCCTGTTCATCCACCAGCCGGGCGTGGCCAAGCTCTCCGAGTGGGGCGTCCTCCCGGCGCTGCTGGACTCCGGCTGCCCGGTGCTGGACACCATCAGCTACGAGGTCGGCGGCGTCCGGCTGGCCGCCCCGGCGCCGGTGATGCCGGGCGCCCCGGCCGCCTTCGCCCCGCGTCGCCAGGTGCTGGACCAGCTGCTGGTCGACGCGGCCGTCAAGGCGGGCGTCGAGTTCGTCGACCGGGCCAACCTCCAGGAGCTGGTGCACTCCGGCGGCCGGGTCACCGGCGTCCGCTTCCGTACCGCCACCGGTGTGCGCACCGAGTACGCCCGGCTGGTGGTCGGGGCCGACGGGATGCGCTCCCGGGTGGCCCAACTCGTGGACGCGCCACTGGAAGTGAGCGACCCGCGGGCCAGCTGTGTGTACTACACCGCCTGGACGGGCATCACCACCGGCTTCGGCTTCCACGAGAGCCCCGGCAACTGGATCGTCCGGATCCCCACCCACGACGACGTCACCCTGATCTCCACCTACTTCCCGCAGGACCGCTTCGCCGAGGTCAGGCAGGACCCGTTCCGCCACCACCTGGCGGCCGTCCGCTCCACCGCGCCCGAGCTGTACCAGCAGGTCGCCGAGGCCGACCAGGTCGAGGCGATCATCGGCACCGGCGACCAGCAGAACTACTTCCGCCGCGGGCACGGCCCCGGCTGGGTGCTGGTCGGCGACGCCGGGCACCACCTGGACACCATCAGCGCCCGCGGCATCACCAACGCCCTGCTCCAGGCCGCCTTCCTGGCCGAGGAGCTGGCGGTGGGGACGGCCGACCCGGTCCGGCTGGACGCCGCGCTCGCCCGGTTCACCCGCCGCCGGGACGAGGAGCTGACCGAGCCGTACCAGAGCACCCTGGAGCTGGCCAGGCTCACCGTGACGCCGTCCCGGCTGGAGATGCTGCGCACCATCGCGGCCTCGCCCGAGCTGACCGGGCGCTACTTCGCCGTCGTCGCGGGCATGCTCGGCATCGACGAACTCTTCGACGACGACGCGCTGTTCGACGACTTCGACGACCTCGACGACCTCGACGACGAAGACCAGTTCTGACCCCCTTATCAGGAGGAACCGCATGAGTCCCGCTCCACTCTCGCTCTGGGGCGGCGAGTCCCACCCGCCCTGCCTGCTGGCCGCGTTCGAGGAGCAGGCCCTCGCCACGCCCGGCGCGACCGCCGTGGTCGACGGCGAGCTCAGCCTGACCTACGGCGAGCTGCTGGCACGGGTCAAGGGCATCGCCGACGGCCTGGCCGCCGCCGGGATCGGCCCCGAGGACCGGGTCGCCGTCACCGGCCGGCGCAGCGCCGCCGTGGTGGCCGCGCTGCTGGGCACCATGTGGGCGGGCGCCACCTACCTCCCGCTGGACAGCGAGTACCCGGCGGCGCGGCTGGCCCACATGCTCAAGGACAGCGGCGCCGGCCTGGTGCTGTACGCGGACGCGCCGCCGGAGTTCGAGGTGCCGGTGCCCGCCCTGCCGATCGCCGGCCTGCCGACCGCCGGCACGGCCGCGAAGGTGGAGTGCCGCCCCGAGCTGTGGACGTACATCATCTACACCTCCGGCTCCACCGGCCTGCCCAAGGGCGTGTCCGTGCCGCACAGCTGCCTGGACGTGATGGCCGACTGGCAGCGCAGCCACTCCGTCCGCCGGGACCTGCGCACCGGCCAGTTCGCCCCGCTCAACTTCGACGTCTCCTTCCAGGAGGTGCTCGGCACCCTGTGCGGCGGCGGCACGCTCGTGGTGGTGCCGGAGGAGCTGCGGCAGGACCCCTTCGAACTGCTGGAGTGGCTGGGGGAGAACCGGATCGAGCGGCTCTTCCTGCCGTACGTCGCCCTGCAGATGCTCGCCGTGGCGGCGGCCGAGGAGGAGTCGCTGGAGCACCTGGCGCTCGCCGAGGTCAACGCGGCCGGCGAGCAGCTGGTCTGCACCCCGGACATCCGCGAGCTGTTCGCCCGGCTGCCGGAGTGCCGGCTGAACAACCACTACGGGCAGAGCGAGTCCGCGATGGTGACGGCCCACACCCTGACCGGCCCCAGCGCCTCCTGGCCCGCGCTGCCGCCGATCGGCGTGCCGCTGCCGGGCTGCGAGCTGCTGATCGACCCGCTGGACGCGGCCGAGCCGAACGTCGGCGAACTGCTGGTGGCCGGCGCGCCCTTGTCGCCCGGCTACCTCAACCAGCCGGAGCTGAACGCCAAGCGCTTCGTCACCGTCGACCCGACCCCGCAGGGGCACACCGCGGCCTTCCGCACCGGCGACCTGGTCCGACTGGAGGACGGCGCGGTGACCTTCCTGGCCCGCCGGGACAAGGACGTCAAGATCCGCGGCTACCGGGTCAACCTGCTGGAGATCGAGGTCCGCCTGCTGGAGCTGCCGACCGTCTCCGCCGCGGTCTGCGTCGCCCTGGACGACGGGCAGGGCTCGCGCTCGCTGCACTGCGCGGTAACTGTCGACGCGGGCGCCGCCCCACTGGACCCGGCCCTGGCGGCGGACGAACTCCGCCGCCACCTCCCGGACCCGTACATCCCCCGCACCTTCACCACCGTCGCCACTCTGCCCCGCACCCACAGCGGCAAGGTCGACCGCGACGCGGTGGCCCGCACGCTCGCCGAGCGGCACTGAACGTCCTGCCGAAGGAGGGGCCGTCCTCCGCTGGACGGCTCCTCCCCGGTGCCGTGACACGAGTTCCCTCAGCGGCCGGTCTCAGCCCGCGCACCTCGGCCACGTGATGGCCTGGCCCTCCGGCGTGACGAGGATCTCGAAGGCCTCCAGCCCCGGGGACCCGTCGGCCAGCCACTGTGTCAGGTGCTCCTCGATGTCGTCCCAGAGCCGGGCCGGCCCGCCCTGGCGGACGGTCCACCGGTTCCCCTCCCGGGTGAGAGCGGCCCATGCACCGGCCTCGACATCGATGATGACGTGCCGCTCCTGGCCGCTGTCGACGCTGAGCATGACCCTCTGAGCTCGGGGAGCCGCGATCTGGGAGACGAAGCGGGCCGTCCAGTCGCCCAGGACGTCGGGCCCGTAGACGGCGGCGCGCTCGTCCCCGGCGTCCAGGTCGGGCAGCATGCCGAGTCGCGGAGGCAGTTGGGGGCGGGCGAGCATGAACGAGATCCGCCCCCCGAGGAAGCCGCCGTGTGCGGTGCCGTCCTCGCTCACGGTGAGCCGGGCGAGTTCCGAGGAGTACATCCAGCCGCACACGGTGGCCAGGATGATCCCGCCCGGTCGGGTCTGCTCGATCCAGGCGGGCGGGATCGTGAGGACACCGCAGGTGGAGATGACCCGGTCGAACCGATGGCCTCCGGCGACGCCGGCCAGGGCGTCGCCGACGACGAGCTCGGGGAAGAACCCGCAAGCTCCCAACGACACGCCGGCCCGTGCGGACAGCTCCGGATCGACCTCGACGGAGACGATCTTCTCCTCGCCCAGCCGGTGGCAGCCCATCGCGGTCGAGTAGCCGGTGCCGGTGCCCGCTTCGAGAACCCGGTGGCCGTCCTCGACCCGGAGCTCCTCCCACATGCGCACCACCAGGTTCGGCATGGTGCTGGAGGACGTCGGGGTCCGCATGATCTCGCCCCGCAGGTCGCCGGGCACGATCGTCCCGGCGACCTGCGTGACCAGGGACTCGTCCCGGTAGCACCGCTCGAGCCAGCCCGGCGAGCCGGGCATGACGGGACGCCAGGCGGTCGGCGCGGAGCCGGGGACGGCATCGAACCATCCGCCCCGCAGGAACGCCTCACGGGGCACGGCCTCCACCGCCTCGCGCCACGGCACGCTCCTCAGGGCCCCGAGCTCGGCCAGGCTCTCGGCGAGCGCCCGGCGCAAGTGGGCGCTGTCGCCGTCGGTCCGGGTCATCCGGTCCTCCTCTCCAGCAGGTCGGCCATCGCCGTGAGCATCGGCAGGCCGGTCTCGGGCTCCAGCCAGTACCACTGGCCGGACGGATTGCACTCCAGGAACCACCATCGACCCTGCCGGTCCACCGCGAAGTCGAAAGCACCGAAGACCAGCCCGAAGCGAGCGAGGTAGGCGTGCAGGGCCAGCAGCCAACCCGAAGAGCCCCGGACCAGACGCCGGCCGAGTCCTCCCTGCGACCGAACGTGACCAGTGAGCCACCGTCAGCTATGGTCTCCCAGAGCAGAGTCGAGGCATTTCCCAGGCGTTCTCCGCCCACTCCCGTGTCTGGCCTGGGGAAATTCCGTCCAGAACCGGGGGCGCTATGGCGGCCAGGCGAGATCGGCTATCTGGGCGCCGCGCGGCACTCGGCTACAGCCAAGAAGAATTCGCCAACGCGGCGGGCGTCGCCACGTCCACGGTCGTGCGGTGGGAGACTGGCCGGGCAACCCCGCTGCCGTACCAACGCCCCAAATTGGCATGGCTGTTGAAGGTTACGGTGACAGGACTTGCGGAACTCCTCACTGTCGAGACGGTCAAGACGGCGGCGTTCACCCAGAGGTCGACAGCCCTGCTACCCGAAGGGGAGGAGGACGACGTGAACCGGCGCGACTTCACGCTTGACGCGGTAGCGCTGGTGGCCGGTGTGGCGAGCGAGCCGTGGGAGCGCCTGGCAGCGGTTCTCGGCGGCAGCAGGCCCGACGCCGAGAGCACAGCGGCACTGCTGAACACCACCGTCTCCATGTTCAGCGAGGAAGAGCACACCCCAGCCCGGATGCTTGCCTCCAAGCTCGGAGCGCACCTGGAGGACATCACCGCGCTGCTGCCGACGGCCGGAGTGCACCAACAGGCACTCACCATCGCGGCCGGGGAGACAGCTGCCCTCGCCGGATGGACGTACTGGGACCTCGGCGACCATGAGCGAGCCCAGGGCTACTACCGCACAGCTCGGAAGGCTGCCGGCGTCTCCGGGCACCGCCCGCTGCACGCCCTGGTGCTCGGATACGCCTCGTACGGTGCGTCGGCGCCCCGGGCGAGGGAGATGCTGGCGGCTGCCCAGGAACACGTGCGCGGCCGCGACTACGCGGCAGCACGGTCCTGGCTCGCCGCCCGAGAGGCCGAGGAATGCGCTGCTGCCGAGGACCGGGAAGGCGCCGTTCGGGCACTCGACCGTGCCGAGACAGCATTTGACTACGCCGACCCTGCAACCGCCCCGGCGTGGACGTCCTTCTACGGACGAGCCAGGCTTGGCTCCATGCGGGTTTCTGCGTACGCCCGGCTGCGGCACCAGGGTCTTGGCTCCGCTGCAGACCAGACGCTGGCCGACCTCGGTGAGGACGACCGCAAGGTTCGTGTGGCCATCCTCGGCGACGTCGCATCCGGATACCTGACGTCCGGCAACGTGGACCAGGCCGTCAACCTCGGCCGCCGGGCCCTCGCAGCCACGATCGAGAGCGAGACGACCATCGGACACGTTCGCCTGTCCGCCCTCGCCGACCGGCTTCCAGGGACGGCGGCGGCCCGAGAACTCCGAGAAGAGATCCAGGCCGCCCTCGCGTAGCCACTCAGTCGGTGCGCGTCTCCGTGTTCACCCAGTCCAGGTAGGCGGTCGAGCCAGTGACCACCGGTACGCCGATGATCTCAGGGGTGTCGTAACTGTGGTTCTCGCCGATGAACTCGGCCAGCCTGTCGGCGAGATCCGAGCGGGTCTTGAGATCGACCCGCCACTCCTCCGCGTCCTGCACCTCGCCGTCCCACCAGTACACCGACCGCACGGGGTACACCTGCGCGCAGGCCGCCAGACGCTCGCGGACCACCATGGCAGCCAACTCCCGGGCCTTGTCCTCGGCATCATGAGTGGTCGATACCACGATGAAGTCACGGTTCGTCATGCGGTGAACGGTACCCAGTTCCAGCCGCATCGCCCCTGGATCGTGCGTCGAGGTCCGGGCCGGTGTCCGCCGTGGCGGACACCGGCCCGTCGCGATGGTGTCAGCGCAGGGAGGGGCGCTTGCTGGTGCCGCGGCGTTGGGTGACGATGGCGGCGACCTCGGCCACGGTGTCGGCGGCGATCAGGTCGGCGACCTTGAGTGCGGTGCCGAAGCGGCGGTTCAACCGGCCGACGACCTGGATGGCGGCGAGGGAGTTGCCGCCGAGGTCGATGAACGAAGCTGCGGCGCCGGGGAGTTCGGGCAGGCCCAGTACCTCGTGCCAGGCCTCGCCGACGGCGGTGCGGATGGCCGGGTCGGAGTCGGGGGCCGGGGTGGCGGCCTCGGCGGCGAGGCGTTCGAGCTCCGGGCGGGCGATCTTGCCGTTCTGGTTGACCGGGAGCTCGGCGAGGGCGAAGACCCGGGCCGGGACCATGCTTTCCGGCAGCCGCTCGCGCAGGTGGGCGCGGAGGTCCTCGACGGAGGCCTGGCCCGCTACGGACACGTAGGCGGCCAGCGACTGGGCGATGCCCGCCGAGTCGCGCACCGGCACCACGACGGCGTCCGCCACCGCCGGGTGCTCGCGCAGGCAGGACTGGATCTCGCCGAGCTCGATCCGCACCCCGCCGATCTTCACCTGGTGGTCGACCCGGCCGATCAGCTCCAGTTCGCCGTCCGCGCGCAGCCGGGCCAGGTCGCCGGTGTGGTAGAGCCGCGCGCCGGGGACGGCGGAGAACGGGTCGGGCAGGAAGCGCTCGGCGGTGAAGGCGGGCCGGTCCTGGTAGCCCCAGCCGACGCCGAGCCCGCCCAGGAACAGCTCGCCGAGTTGGTCCACCGCGGCCGGTGCGCCGAAGGCGTCCAGCACGTGGGCGCTCTGGTTGGTCATCGGCCGCCCGTACGGGATGGAGCGCCAGCGCGGGTCGACGGCCGCGACGTCGTAGTAGGTGCTGTCCACGGAGACCTCGGTGGCGCCGCCCAGGCTGATGAAGCGGGCCTGCGGGAAGGCCGCGCGGACGGCGTCGGGTTGGGCCAGCGGGATCCAGTCCCCGCCGAGCAGGAAGGCCCGCAGCGCGCCGGTGCGGCCGGTGCCCCAGGTGCGCAGGAACTGGGCCAGCGAGGACGGGACGGAGTGCCAGACGGTGATCCCGGCGTGCTCGACCAGCTCGGCCCAGTGCTCGACGTCGTTCTCCCGGCCGCGCTCCGGCAGGACGAGCGTGGCGCCGGTCATCAGCGCGGCGAAGACGTCGTACACCGTCATGTCGAAGCTCGGCGAGGAGACGCCGAGGATCCGGTCGCCCGGGCCCAGCTCGTAGCGGGCGCTGAGGTCCAGGATCATGCTGGTCCGGCCGACGTGGTCGAGCAGGGCGCCCTTCGGCTCGCCGGAGGAGCCGGAGGTGAAGATCACGTAGGCGAGGTCCCGGCCGGTCACCGGCACCGACGGCGGCGAACCGGCCGGGGCGGCCGGCAGCTCCTCGACCGGGCCGAGGGGGATCAGCGGCACCCCCGTGCTGCTGTCGGCGCCGTTCGCGGCGCCCAGGGCGTCGGCGACCACCACGTCGACCCGGCCGAGGCGGTGCAGCACCTCGCGGCGGTGGGCGGGCAGCATCGGGTCCAGCGGGACGAAGGCGGCACCGGTCTTCAAGGCCGCGTACGCCGCCACCACCAGCTCCGCGCTGCGGGTCGCGGCCACCCCGACCCGCCCGCCGACCCCCACCCCGAGGGCGGCGATCCGGGCGGCCAGGGCCTCGGCCTTGGCGTCCAGTTCGCCGTAGGTCAGGCTGAGCCCGCCCTGCACCACGGCGATCCGCTCGGGGGCCTCGGCGACCTGCCGGGCCACCCGCTGGTGCAGGCAGACCGGTTCGGTCAGCGGCGGGCCGGGCCGGTTGACCTCGGCGACCAGCTCGCGCTCGGCGGGGGTGAGGTGGTCGACCAGGTCGATCCGCAGCCCGTCGGGGGCGGTCAGGAAGGCGGCCAGGTGCGCGGCGACCCGGTCCAGGGCGTGGTCGTCGTCCGGCCGGGCGGTGGCCCGCACGCGCAGCGTCCAGCCGCCGTCGGGGACCGTCGATCCGGGGGTTGCTCCAGCCGGGGTGAGGGCGAACACGGCGGGGGAGGAGTCCGGGTGGACGGACAGCTCCAGCGGGCGACCGTCCAGGAGCGCCCCGGCCTGTCGGGCCAGGGCGGCCCGGCAGGCCGCCAGGGTGGGCGCGGATGATCCGGTTCCGGCCAGTTCGGCGGGCTCGATCCGCCAGGCCGTCCACTCCTGCTGCCCCTCGGCGCGGCCCCACACGGTGACCGGCCGCAGGCCCCCGTACCGCAGCACCAGCGCGTACAGTCCGGCGGCGAGGTCCGCGGGCGCGGCGGCCGGCAGGCCGGTCAGCGGCCCGGACTCCACGGCCTCGGGCCGGTCCCCCCACAGCACCGGGAGGACGGGGTCGGCGTGCTCGGTCATGAGGAGGCTCCCTGGTGGGGTTCGTGACGGGTGTACGTGGCCGCGGCCAGCAGCTCGGAGCCGCGGGCGCCCGGGCGCTCCAGCGCGGCCCGGAGCAGGGCCGGCAGCTGCTCGGCGAGGCCGGCCGCCCAGGCCGGGTCGAAGGCCTCGGTGGAGTACTCGATGCTGAGCAGGAAGTCCGGGCCGTCCTCGATGAAGGTCACCGTGGCGTCGAAGGCGTGCCGCCCGGGGTAGAGGTCGACGTCCTCGCAGCTGACGCCCGGCAGCTCCGGGCGGCCGGGGGCGCTGCCGCCGGTGCGCAGCTGGAGGGTGACCTGCGCCAGCGGGTTGCGGCCCGGGCGGCGGGCCGGGGCGAGCCGACGCACCACGGCGCCGAACGGCACCTCGTGGTCGATGGCGGCCAGGGTCGCGGCGTTCAGCCGGGTGGCGAGCTGCTCGACGGTGGGGTCGTCGGCGAGGTCCGCCCGCAGCACCACCATGTTGACGAAGTAGCCGATCAGCGGTTCGAGTTCCGGCTCGCCGCGGCCGGCGAACAGGGTGGCGAAGGCGGTGTCGGGGCGGCCGGTGCGCTCGGTCAGGGCGAGCGAGAAGGCCGCGCCGAGCAGCGGGAACAGCGAGAGCCGGGCGGCCCGGGCCCGTTCGGTCAGCGCCCGGTGCAACTCCGGGTCGAGCCGGACCACCAGCCGGTCGGCGGCGAAGGAGGGCCGCCGGGGGCGGCTGCGCCCTGCCGCCAGGTCGACGGCCGGGAGGTCGCGCAGGGCGGCCTCCCAGTGGCCGAGCAGCTCCTCCAGCTCCGGCCCCTGGAAGCACTCCCGCTGCCACCGGGCGTACCGCCGGTACGGCACCGGCAGTTCGGGCAGCACCCCCTCCGGGTCCTTCCCGGCCAGCAGTGCCGCGTACCCGGCGGACAGTTCGTCGGTGAGCACCCGCAAGGACCAGCCGTCGGTGGCGATGTGATGCATCACCAGGCTGAGCACGTGCTCCTCGGGACCGAGCCGGAACAGCCGGAGCCGGAACGGCCGGCCCGCCGCCAGGTCGAAGGGCTCACGCGCCTCCCGGTGCAGGGCGTCCGCCAGCTCGGCCCCGTCGGCGACCTCGCACAGCGGCAACTCGGCCTCGCCGGGCGGCAGCACCAGCTGGTACGGGTCGCCGTCGTCCGCGCGGAAGGCGGTGCGCAGCACCTCCTGCCGGCGCACCACCAGGGTCAGCGCGGCCCGCAGCAGTTCGGGCCGCAGCGGGCCGCGCAGCCGGAAGGCCAGCGGGACGTGGTAGGCGGCGGTGCCGGGCACCAGTTGCTCGAACATCCACAGCGCCTCCTGGCCGGAGGACAGTTCGTACCGCTCGGCCGGGTCGGCCGCGCCGACGGAACCGGGCATCGTGCTCCCATCGAAGTGTCGGAACGTCGGGGGCGAGATCGGGAGGTGGCGAGATCGGGAGGTGGCGAGATCGGGAGGGTGGCGAGATCGGGAGGGTGGCGAGGTCGGAAGCTGGCGAGGGTGGGGCGGCGCCGCCCGCAATGCCTCGGCCGCGCCGGGAGGGAGTGCGCCGGCGGGCGGGCGATCATCGGTCCAGTCTGTCAGCCGTACGCACTCTGCGGAAGATCCTCCCCGGGGGTGGGCCGGAAAGTCCCCGGAAAAGTCCAACGGGAAAGGCAGTTGGTTGTCATACCTCGGCCGGTGCGGTATCCCTTGATCTCGAACCTGTCCGGTGCATGCTCACTTCCGGGAGTCGCGAATGACCGGCACACACGTGGCCGGCGGCCTCGTCACGACGGCGGCCGTGGGCCTGGTGCGGTTGCCGTGCGACCGGTGGCTCGCCAATCACCCGACCGAACGCGGCAGTTCGCGTACGCATCCGGTTCCGGAACCGGTCCTGGAGCGATTCCTGGGCCTGGCGGAGGAACCCGGCGGCGGCGCGGACGCGGTGCTCGCGGCCGTGCTCGCGGTCCTGCTGCACCACTACGCGGGGCAGCAGGACGTCGAGTTGACGCTCGACGGGCCCGGGTCGGTGCGGATCTCCGTCGACGAGGACGCCGACCTGCGCGGAATCCGGCAGCAGGTGGAGCGTCAAGTCGCCCAGGCGGGCGGCCAGGTGGACGGGGTCGAGGCCCCGCTGACCGTCAGGCTGGGCCAGGCCGGCCAGGGCGCCCTGCTGGAGGCCGCGTACGACCCGGCGCTGCTCGACGAGGCCACCGCCGCCCGGGTGCTGGAGCACACGGCCCGGCTGCTGGCCGCGCTGGTCGCCGACCCCGGTGGAGCGGTCCGCCGGGCCCGGTTCGGCTCGCCGCAGGAGCGCGAGCGGATCCTCACCGACTGGAACGGCGACGGCACCCGGACGCCGTACCCGGACTCGACCGTGGTGGCGGCCTTCGAGGAGCAGGCGCGGGCGACCCCGGCCGCGCCCGCGGTGGAGTTCGAGGACGAGGTGCTCAGCTACGCCGAACTCGACCGGCGGGCCGCCCTGGTGAGCCGCCGGCTGAACGCGGGCGCGGGCCCGGGCGCGGGCTCCGGTTTCGTCGGGATCCACCTGGAGCGCTCGGTCGAGCTGGTGGTGGCGATCCTCGGGGTGCTCAAGGCCGGACTCGCCTACGTGCCGCTCGATCCCGAACTCCCCGCCGACCGGGTGCGGTACATGGTCGAGGACTCCGGCGCCGCCACCGTGCTGGGCCGCCCCGAGGACGTCGAGGCGCTCGCCGGGCCCGGTGTCACCGTCCTGACCGTCCAGGAGGCCGTCCGGGAGGGCGCGCAGGCGCCGGAGGCCGGACGCCCGGAGATCACCGGCGACACCCCCGTCTACCTGATCTACACCTCGGGCTCCACCGGCCGCCCCAAGGGCGTGCTGAACCGCCACGCGGGCGTGTTCAACACCGTCCACTGGCGGCGCCGGCGCTTCCCGCTCGGCCCGGACGACCGGGTGCTGCAGAAGACCCCGTTCGGATTCGACGTCTCGGCCTGGGAGTTCCTCTGGCCGCTGGTCTCCGGCGCCTGCCTGGTGGTCGCCCGCCCGGGCGGGCACCGGGACACCCGCTACCTCAAGCGGACCGTCCGGGACCGGGGCGTCACCGTGATCCACTTCGTGCCCTCCATGCTGGACGCCTTCCTGGAGGAGGACGACCTGGCCGGGCACTGCGCCGGCCTGCGGCTGGTCTTCGCCAGCGGCGAGGCGCTCACCCCGACCACCGTCCGGGCCTTCTTCCGGCAGCTGGACTGCGAGCTGCACAACCTCTACGGGCCCACCGAGGCCTCCATCGAGGTGTCGCACTGGCAGGCCGCGCCGGACTTCGCCGGGCGGGACGTGCCGATCGGCCGCCCGATCGCCAACACCGGCCTGTACGTCGTGGACGAGCGGCTCGAACCGGTGCCGGTCGGCGTCGCGGGCGAGCTGTGCATCGGCGGCGTCCAGGTCGCCCTCGGCTACCACCGGCAGCCGGAACTGACCCGGGAGCGGTTCGTCGCCGACCCCTTCGCCCCGGGCGGGCGGCTGTACCGCACCGGCGACCTCGCCCGGTACCGCACCGACGGGCAGATCGAGTACCTCGGGCGGCTGGACGACCAGGTCAAGATCAGCGGCTTCCGGATCGAACTCGGCGAGATCGAGACCGTGTTGCGCGCCCAGCCGGGTGTCGGGCAGGCCGCGGTGCTCCCGGTCGGCGAGGACGGCGCCCGGCGGCTGGCCGCCTTCGTGGTGCCCGCCGGGCCGGGCGCCTTCGACCCGGAGAAGTGCCGTTCCGCGCTCTCCGAGGTGCTGCCCGCCTACATGGTGCCCAAGCAGTTCACCGAGCTGGCGGCGCTGCCCACCTCGACCAACGGCAAGCTCGACCGCCGTGCGCTGGCCGGCCCGGCCCAGGCCGCCGCCGTCCCCGCTCCCGCCGCCGTTCCTGCCCCCGCCGCCGTTCCCGCCCCCGCCGACGGCGCCGGGGACGCGAAGGGCGCCGAGGACACCGGTTCCGACCTGGAGAGCACCCTGCGCGCGCTGTTCGCCCAGTCGCTGGGCATCGCCGAGGTCGGCCCGCACGAGGACTACTTCGAGCTGGGCGGCCACTCGCTGGCCGCCGTCAAGCTGGCGACCCGGATCCGGGCCGCCCTCGGGGTGGACCTCGACGTCTGGACCCTGTTCGACTTTCCCACCGTGGCCGAGTTGGCACGCGAACTCGCCCGGCCGCTCTGACGAAGGACGGTCCCATGTCAGTTTCACCCGCCCCCGGCCGCGCCCCGGAGGACGCGGACGAGACCGAGGACACCGTGCGCGACCTGCTGGTCGCCGGTGCCGAGAAGCTCGCCGCCGACGACCCGGAGCTCCACCGGGTGCTGGCCCGTGAGCAGGCCCGGCAGAACGCCACCCTGTCGCTGGTGGCCTCCTCCAGCGTGGTCGACCCCTCGGTGCTGGCGGCCCAGGCCTCGACTGCGGTCAACGTGACCGCGGAGGGCTACCCGGGCCGCCGCTACCACGCCGGCTGCGGCGTCATCGACGACATCGAGAGCCTGGCGATCGAGCGCGCCAAGAGCGTCTTCGGCGCCCGCTACGCCAACGTCCAGGCGCACTCGGCGACCACCGCCAACTACGCGGTGCTGTCCGCCCTGTTGAACCCCGGGGACACCCTGCTGGGGATGAACCTGGCCGAGGGCGGCCACCTCACCCACGGCAGCCCCGCCGCGTACGCCGGACAGTACTTCGACGCCGTCGGGTACGGGCTGGACGCGGACGGGCTGATCGACTACGGCCAGGTGGCCGAGCTGGCCCGGGAGCACCGGCCCCGGGTGATCATCTGCGGGGCCACCGCCTACAGCCGGATCGTCGACTTCGCCCGCTTCCGGGCCATCGCCGACGAGGTCGGCGCCTACCTGATGGCCGACATCTCGCACGTCGCCGGACTGGTCGCGACCGGCCTGCACCCGAGCCCGGTCGACCACGCCCACATCACCACCGCCTGCACCCACAAGCAGCTGTTCGGCCCGCGCGGCGGCCTGATCCTGGTCGGCCGGGACCACGACGCCCCGGCGCCCAAGGGCAACGGCGACCTCGGCACCTTCCTGAACCGCGCGATCTTCCCGTACTACCAGGGCGCCCCCGCGCTCAACAGCATCGCGGCCAAGGCCCGCGCCCTCGCGATCGTGGCGACCCCGGCCTTCGCGGTCACCACCGAGCGGATCGTCTCCTTCTCCCGCGGCATGGCGGCCGAACTCGGCCGGCGCGGCTACCCGATCGTCTCCGGCGGGACGGACAACCACACCGTCCTGGTCGACCTGCGGACCCGCGGCCTCAGCGGCCTGGTGGCCGAGGAGGCGCTGGAGGAGTGCGGGATGGTGGTCAACAAGAACCGGGTGCCCGGCGACACCACCCCGCCGCTGGTCGGCGGCGGCGTGCGGCTGGGCTCCAACAGCGCCGCGCACCGCGGGATGTCCGGGGCGGAGGCGGGGCGCTGCGCGGAGCTGATCGACACCGTGCTGTCCGCCGTCACGCCGCTCGGGCCGCGCAGCTACGAACTGCCCGACGACGTCCGCTACTCGGTCGCCTCCCAGGTCGCCGAACTGGCGGCCAAGTTCCCCCTGCCCGGCTACGCCACCGCCTAGGCCCCGCCTAGGCCCCGCCTAGGCCCCGCCCAGGCCCCGCCCAGATCCCGCCTAGGCCCCGCCTAGGCCCCGCCTAGATCCCGCCCAGGTCCCACCCAGGCCCCAACGGAAGGACGAACATGAGCGAGCCCGACGACGACCGCCGGTACCTGGTGGTCCTCAACGACGAGGAGCAGTACTCCGTCTGGCCGGCCGACCGGGACGTCCCGGCCGGCTGGCGGGCGGAGGGCTTCGAGGGGACCCGCCAGGCGTGCCTGGAGCACGTCTCCGAGGTGTGGACCGACATGCGCCCGCGCAGCCTGCGGCGGGCCATGGAGGGCAGCCAGGGCTGACCGGCCCGGCCGCGAACGCCGGAGGCCCGGGGTGGTGGAACCACCCCCCGCCGCCCGCCGGGTGCGGGCCCCACCCCGGCGGTTAAAAAAAAAAACCAACCCCCCCAACACCCAGAACACAGGGT